>JAUWVG010000085.1 GCA_030617525.1 Candidatus Aminicenantota bacterium
GGTTGATGCAATTAAGAGATGTCATGAGAGACATGTGGCTGGGCAGTGTCCAAGGAGAGGAAGCAAAATTGTTGAGGAACAGAACAGAATCCTCAGCCATAAGGTCAATGTTCGGGCTGGTTTCTCTTGGATATCCATAACAGCTCAGATGGTCGGCCCTTAATGTATCCAGCGATATTAGGATGACATTTCTTGGATTCTCTTGGGGAACGTATATTGCCGGGTTAAACCAACAGGCAAGGGCTTTGTTGTTTCCCCGGGTTTGAAAGTAAAAGGTCGCTTTTTTTCCACCAAATTTGGCTAGATCGATTTTTTTATAATTGAATTCGAGGTCTTTACTGGCATCGAGAACAAGAGATTTTGAAAAAACCTCCTCTTTTCCTTCCTTTGTCTCGAGAACAACAGAAAAAGTAACCTGCCTCTTTCTAGCCCTCCCATTTATAAGATCAATATCCCTTCTGATGCCGTAGGTGAACTCCAGGAATGATTCGACAGGAATTTTGACGGGAAATTGATAATTGCTTTTTGGGGGAGCAAAAAGGGTGTTGATTTCAACAGGGCCGATCTTTAGTTTCTTTTTGAGGAGATACGGATTTTCGCCTATTCCATAATCCTGGAGAGGAGATTGTGCGGCAAAATCATAGATGATAGGATTTTTCTCTTTAAATCCCTCTGGATCTGATGCTATGTCCTGAAAAGGAGAAAGAAGGATGTTTTCCTGACCAAAGTAGTCGATAAAACGGAAGAGCGAGGTGTCTTTTTCCTTTGTACAGGAGAAGAAAAGAATGATCGGGAAGAAAGCGAGGACAGAAAACTTTGCAATTATTGAAATATTCTTTATTTTGATCATGTTTTATATGTCCATCATTATTTTTTGAATGGATGACTCTGACACCTGCAGTTCCATGATATCTCTAACGTTTGATCCGATTGATTTTATTCCGAGCCAATCCAAGCCGAAAAAGCTTTATCATTGTCTTTTTCCCGGTAAGGAAAGTACTTCATTAGATTGTAATATGTCATACAACGGAAAGCAATTTTTGTCCAGCAGAGATTATTCCTTTTTAGTCCTCACATAATTAGATTCCATAAAGAATTATTATGTAGGTGGGACTCCTGTCACTTTAATAATCATTTGATTTATGCTATAAATATACTCGTGAAAACAAAGAAATTATTAGGGATAAGCGCTTTAATTTTAGTTTTAATGTTTTGCTTATTCCAATTCATCACTTATAAGAAGAACAAAGACGATTTCAACATCATCCTTATTTCCATCGATACTCTGAGAGCGGACCATCTCAGTCTGTATGGATACAAATACAACACATCTCCAAATATAGACGAGTTTTCAAAAAAATCTATTATTTTTGAATATGCCTTATGTCCGATTCCTAAAACATCGGCTTCCGTCGCATCAATGATGACAGGACTTCATCCCTTCAATCATGGAACCAAGCCAAACAAGGGGCCTTTGAATAAAAAGTACATTACCTTAGCAGAATGCCTAAAACTGAAAGGATATTCTACTTTCGCTATCGTGGATAATGCAAATCTTTCAAAAAAGTTCTATTTCAATCAGGGATTCAATTCCTATCGAGAGGTGTGGAATGAAACATCTCATCTCAATGAGTCGTCAAAGTTCATTACAGAGGAAGCCCTCAGTTTTCTCAGAAATAACGATAAAAGTCCCTTCTTTTTATGGCTTCATTATCTGGAACCCCATACTCCCTATATTCCTCCACAAAACTATGTGGAAGAAAGACCCAAAGGAAGAAATATTCAGGACATTGAGTTTAAAGTGGTCGTCGGAACAGACCACGAAAGAAAGGAAATGCAAAAAAATCCTTACGAAGGTCATTTTGTTTCTCTTTATGATGGATCTATTCGTTATGTTGATGCAGAGATAGGAAAAATCCTGAAGGTTTTTAAGGGAAAAAAACTGTACAAGAACACCATTGTTATTATTACTTCCGACCATGGCGAAGATCTTGGCGAATATAATTTTTTCTTTGACCATGGACCTCTTGCTTTTCCTGAAGCCGCACGCATTCCCCTAATCGTTTATATCCCTGGGCAGAAATCCAATAGAATTGGATATCCTGTTAGCCTTATGGATATTTACCCGACACTCCTGAAACAAAATAATCTGCACCCTCCCTATCCCCTTCAGGGACAAGATCTCTTCATCGAGGATGGGGAAAGGCACTTGTTTATTTATGGATTGCGGACAAAAACCACAGTTTTTAAAGACTTTTATAATGTCGTCGTATTTCCTGAATTGGCAAAAAGGCTCGGAATCCAAGAGAAATATTTATTCAATATCCAGAACGATCCTTTGGGAAAAAACAACATTATCGATAAGAATTTATCATTGTCTAAAAAAATGCTGACCCAGTACAGACAATATCTTCAAAATAATCAATCCCCCGATGGATCCAACAGCGAACAGGAAAACGTTAGCGGGTTAACTAAGAAAGATATTGAACAACTTAAAGCCTTGGGTTATCTGAAATAGCATGGTTTCATTTCTTCAAGAGGAATCCATTTGATTTTAAATTAAAGAAATTCACCTCTTTTTTCCCGGGAATAAATTCTATTCTGGCTGCTAATAATTTAAAGAGACAAATATTTGGAGTTGTTGGAAATCTAAGTAGAAAAGACTTAAAGATAATAGGCGTAATACTAAAAAACTTGAAGATCTTCACAGGGATATTGTTTCTATTTTTTCTTTTTAGAGGATCCGATTCTAAAGGATATTATTTGGATTTTTGGAGATTAAATTCCCTTAAAATTCAAAAAACCGTATCCGACCACTTGAAGAATCATATCAGAAAGGATTCCTTCCTTTTTTTTAATTCTTATCCTGCCTCAAACTTGATAATGCTGGCTAATCCTCTCACCAAAAAGCTGAAAGTCGAAGAATTTGAAATCCCAATACGAACAGAACAGCACCTCGAAGATGTCCCCCAAAAAATCTTGTATTATAAAGTCCGCCAACGAATTCTCGAGTGGTATATCAAGAAGCCCGTCGATTTCTGGGTCGTAACACAATTGAACAAGGACAACCAGAGGCATCTTCTCGATCAATCTGACAAAGATCCCTCTCTCCAAATCGAAGTGAATGGGGAGTATTGTATTCTTCATTTCAAAGACACAAAAATCCTATTGTGGCAAAAAATAATCCAAATGTGTATATTCTATCGATTTAAGGATAAATGGACAGAGAGACGAGAGGAAAATTCTCGTCCTCGACAACAATGTTCACATTAAAAATATTCCCTTTTCACTAGACTAATACATGCATTCAGTTTAAAATTTCTATCAGACGGACAGAGATCCAAAATGTATACAGCCAATCGAACGGAGGTTTGAATTGCACCAAAATCATCCATTAAAACATCCCATTCTCATCACCTCGATTACGACATTCCTGCTTCTGTCCTTCTTCAATATGTGCAGCCACAGCACTGAAAAGACTGAAAAAATCGGTCAGGACCAATTCCAGAAGCAAGCTTTCGATTTTGATGGTGAAATCATTTTTCACTCCAACTTCGATGGAGACAACGAAATCTATAAACTCTCCAAAAATGGTGTTGTCAAGCTGACCGATAACAATTGGGATGACGAATATCCTGTTTGGTCACCCGATAAATCCAAAATTGCCTTTACGGCAGACCCAGAAGGACATTACAATATTTACACCATGAATCCCATAGGGACACGGATCACGCAGATCACTACCGCTAAATCAGACGACAAAGATCCCTCTTGGTTTGCAGATGGCAGGCACATTGCCTATTCGCAGGAAAAAAGAAAAACTCTTCTCTTTAAAGTCGACACCCAATCGAAAATATCAGAGAGAATTTTGGCCGATTACAACAAGACGCATGCCATCCCACATGTCTCTCCCTCTCATCAACTCATTACATTCACGGGGAAACGTTTGATGGGATGGGACGTCGCAATCTATAGTTCTATAACAAACACGGTTCAATTTCTCGAGGAACGGGGGAAAAGTTGCCGAGCCCGCTTCTCGCGAGATGGCAAAAAACTGGCCTATGTATCATCAAGTGCCGATGGGAAAGGAGATATCTGGCTCATGAATCCCGATGGAACAAACAAAACCCGACTCACAGAAAGAGATGAAACCTATGACTATTTCCCTTCATGGTCTCCTGATGGACATTACATCGCCTTCAATTCTTCCACACAGCATGATCACAATGGAGACTGGCAGCTCTACATTATTGAGATAGAGACAAAAAAGACCATCTTGATCTTCGACAGCCCCGGGAATGACGTCTTCCCTGACTGGCTATAATCAGTCTGGTTGCTTGACTTCATTTTACAAAAATGTCATAATTTTTTAACTTTGAATTTGATTAAAAAAAGTGATATTCAACATTTTTATCTCATAATCTCATTAAAATATTTTTTCTTATCAATCTATACAAAGAACAGATAAAAAATGAATTTTTTCCGATCAAAGATGATTAGAATAATAGGACTAGTCGCAATAATTTTACTCTTCTTAAATTCTTGCTCAAAACCTGCTGGACATATCCATTTTGATTTCATTAGTGAATTTTCTCATGCAAATACAATTTTTCCCGTTAAAAGGATAGAACCACTTAAGTCTTGGAATAATCGTTACAGAAATAATGGATGGGTGAGAAATCCAAAGCAAGATAAGGAAGCTATCCTGATTCCGGGATCAAGGAAGAGGGCGATATTCATAATTGGCTCCTTGAACAGAGAGGAAAAAAGAGTAAGATTTTTGGTCAGGCCTCTACTCCCTCAGGCATTTGAAAATTTCCCCGAATTAAAAATACTGATAAATGGACATCAAGTTTATTCATCTCCATTAAATTGGAAGGGCTACAAAGAAATATCCGTTCTTGCAGAAAAGAAGGTTTTAGTCACAGGAGAAAATTTCTTTGAATTTCAACTCTATCCGGATGAATTCGATCTTAAAAATAATTTTTGGCTGGCCTTAAAAAAAATCACAATCGACGAATCTCTAATTTCATTTTCTTCCGCCTCTAATTCACACGAACTACAGAATAGAATCACCGTTAAAAAAACTCTATTCTGGAAAAAACAAGAAATTGAACAAATCCTTAATACCGCTTTAAGTTTTGATGTGAAGATTCCAAAAAGTGCACGATTAGTGTTCAATTTTGCTCTAAAAAGGCCCAAAAACAACATCGACTCAGGAGAGAAATTATCCGTTCTTCTCAATACTTCAGATGGAAAATGTGTATCCCTCTACGAAAACGATTTAGCAAGGAAATCCCTCAGGAAAAAAAATCATGTTGATTTGGATCTTTACCCATACGAGAACCAAATTGCCAGAATTAGTTTTGTGTTTCAAAAGGACTCCAAAGACCAAAACTTCTCGGCTCGATTAAAGCTCTGGGAACCTCGAATCGAGATAAAAAAGGAGGGATTCACTACAAGTGAATCTCCAAATGATGTTGATGTAGATCCTATTCAGGAGCCATTTAATATACTCATCTATTTAGTCGACTGCCTAAGGCCTGATCATCTGCCCTTTTTTGGCTACAAAAAAAACATTGCGCCCCATATGGCAGAATTCGCTAAGGACAGTATCGTTTTTAAGAAGGCCTACGCACAGGGTTCATGGACACGGACGTCCATAGGTGCGCTTTTTACAGGATTTCACCCGTTTATCCACAAGGCGATCTCTTTAGAAAGTGGTTTGAGTAGCGAACTTGTCACCCTAGCAGAAATCTTAAAGAAAGAAGGATACAGCACATCCGGGATCTCATCCAATGCCGGTATTAAGGGATATTTCAACTTTGACCAGGGATTTGAATACTTTATGTATCATTCGAATCTTCGAGGTGGTTTATCGTACAAACTAAACGAATATGCTCTATCGCAGCTGCAGGAGAAGAAAAGCCCCTTCTTTCTCTATATTCACACGATGGATCCCCACCGTCCATACGATATTAAAAAAGAATTTACATTTGATGTTCCTGAGGAATCTTTTGATCCAAACATAATGGTGACTGCAAGAAAAGGAGGCGAAGATAAGTATCAGGTTGACTTGCAGCATGTCTTGGCTCTCTATGATGCTTCTATACGACAGAATGACAAGAGTTTTGGCGATTTGATAAATGAGATGAAATCACTCGGGCTTTATGACAACACATTGATTTTACTGATGTCTGACCACGGAGAAGAATTCTACGACCACGGAGGTTTTGCTCACGGAAGCACACTTTATCAAGAGGTTCTTCACCAGCTTTTAGTGATCAAACTTCCCAGGCAAATCATGGCCGGGAAAATTGTGAATGAAAATGTTCAAGAGATCGATATCTTGCCAACAATTCTCGATTTGATCGGAGAATCCATACCTGATTACCTTTTGGGGAAGAGTATGAAGAATCTCTTGTTTTATCCAAAAGGCAATAATCCCCCTCTCCATGGTGAAATTTTCGCTGAAACAGGCATAAATTTGAGGAAAAAAGCGATAATAGACGGCAACTGGAAATTAATTCATGACGGGGAGGAATGGAAGGATTTTCCTGAAGAATATGAGCTTTATAACCTCCAAGACGATCCTGGGGAAAAAAACAACTTATTTCTTCGAAATCCAGTGGCCACAGAATATTATAAAAGACGGCTTAAAAAATGGGCTCAAACTCAAAAAGAACTTTCGCATCTCAGCACGGAAGCTCTTTTGAAAACTCTATCTGAAAAGGATATCGAAGAACTCCGGGCACTTGGATATATTCGTTAAAATAATCATTTCCCCTGTCAAAAAACAGCTATCACTTCAGAAATTGTGGTGGCATGAAGATTTTGGTGAGGCCCGTTGACATGAAAAGAACAAGCAGATATGATAAATCTTCTTAATTTAAAATTATAGGAAGCAAGAGAAATTGAAAAAACTGTGGGATATGATCAGAAAAATAAAATTACACCATCAAATCTTTATTGGACTGATCCTTGGCGTCGTGATCGGCCTCGTCTTCGGGGAAAATGCGAGTGTCATCAAACCGATCGGCACGATTTTTCTCAACCTCATCATCATGATTGTTGTCCCGCTGGTATTTGTTTCGCTGATGCTGGGGACCGCAAGCCTGGGAGACGTTCGGAAGCTGGGACGAATCGGACTCAAAACGGTCGTCTACTTCACTCTGACAACTATGGTTGCAGCAATAATCGGACTGGCGGCAGCCAACATATTCAAGCCCGGAGTCGGTCTAAATGAAGAGGTCAAGGCGGAACTCCACAAAAATTTTGATTCTGGGGCACAGGTGGGAATTCAAAAGATGGAAGAAAAACCTTCGGCCATCGATATTTTGATCAATATCGTCCCCACCAATCCCATAAGATCTCTGGTTGAAGGAAATTTACTACAGGTCATTTTTCTGGCCCTTCTTTTTGGATCCATTCTCACCGTCATAAAAAAAGAGAGAGCCGAACCGGTCATAAAACTGCTCGAAGGTCTTAATGATGTCATCATCCAAGTCGTTCATCTGGCCATGAGGATCGCTCCATTGGGCGTGATGGCCCTGATTGCAGATGTCATCGGGCAGTACGGCGAGAGCATCCTTGTGACTCTTCTTAAATATGTCCTGGTTTGTGTGGGAGCCCTGCTTTTTTACACCATCGGCATGAACTCGCTGACTCTCAGCACGCTGGGACGAACCAATCCCCTGCATTTTCTAAAAGCCACAAAGGAGGCCATGCTTATCGCCTTCAGTACATCCAGTTCAAATGCGGCTCTGCCGGTCAGCATGGAGAGTGTCGAACACGTCGGAGTCTCCCGGGAATACTCAAGTTTCGTCATCCCCTTGGGAGCGACCATCAACATGGATGGGACAGCCCTCTACCAGGGAGTGGCGGCCCTCTTCATCGCCCAAATTTACGGCATTCCCCTCACTTTTGTGGATCAGATAACAATTGTTTTTATGGCAACG
>JAUWVG010000398.1 GCA_030617525.1 Candidatus Aminicenantota bacterium
GGGGATTCAACTCGAGCTTCAGGTTGATTCCTTTTCCACCGATTCTGTGAGAAGAACGGCTGTTATCCTGGACTTTAAGGATGGACGAATCCAGAGTCGTGAACGCCTTGTATTTAAGCAGGTTTTGCAGTTCTTTCAGGACAGGGTCATTTTTTTTCTCTCTGGCAAGATTGGTCTTTACGTTTTCATCCGTCGTTCCCAAGAGCAAATCGATATTGAACTGCAGGTCGTAGGGTTTGACATCGACGTCTTTAAGAATTCCCAAGATCTTGTCGACGATTTCCGGAGTGTCCTCGATAATAACCTTATTTGTTCCCTGAATTAGATTGATCTTTCCATAACGGCTCATGTACTGCCTCAAAAGGCCAAGAGTTCTGTTTGCATCGATGTAATTGACTTCCACAATCTTGTTCTGGAGCTGCGGTTTTTCAATATTTTGCTGCAGGCCAAAACCAACTCCTGTCAAAACAAAACACACTATTAAGAAAACGATAATTTTTTTCATTCAATAACCTCCAATTTCAAATCTTTATGGAAAAACCAGTTGATTTTCAAACCGGTTTCCTTTGATACAAGCTGCATGGAAACAATTTCCGTCTGGAATGGATCGGCCGAAACGGTTGCAATTCCCCTCATTTTGTCCTTCACAAGCGAAGGATGTAAAACAAGGAGAGAAAGGAGAATCGCTGACGCAGTCATCAGCACAAACGCCCATCCCCTCTTAAAGGGCCAAGGTGCCAGCCAACTTCTTTTCTCGTTAGCTTTTTCTATGGCTGCATGAACAGTTTTTTTCCATTCGGCCTCTTCCCAATCCTTCCTCTCCTGCGTCAACCATTCTCTCGTTTGCTGAAGGATGCTTTGGTATTCGGTGTATTCCTGCTGACAGCTTCGGCAATCTTGAAGATGATGTCGAACCTTTGCTATTGTTTCCGCAGGAAAGTCCGAACCGGCAAAGAGGGGAATGAATCGTGTAACTTTCCGGCACTTCATGAAAACATCCCTCCTTTTTCAGGATTGCTGTAACGCACAAATTCTTTCCTGAGCTTCTGCCTCGCTCGAGACAGATGAGTCCGAATGCTGTTTGATGAACTCCCGAGAATTTGAGACGCTTCATTTATGGAAAATCCTTCAGCATCCCTGAGGAGAAAGACGGCTTTTTCCTTTGGACTCAAAACCCGAAGACAGTTTTGGATTTTCTCTTTTATTTCCATATTGGAATAATTCTTTTCCGGATTATAGGAATCGTCAAAAAAACTCTTTTTTTGTTCGGCGATTAGAGCATTGTAACGACTTTTCTTTTTCAAAAAATCGTAGGAGCAGTTCACCACGGTTTTATAGAGCCAGTTTTTAAAGCTCCTCTCTCTATTGAAAGACCCTAAGTATTTAAATACTTTTATGGTAGCATCCTGGCAAATCTCTTTTGCTTCTTCAATATTTCCTGTCATGCGGTAGGCCATATTTAGAATTCCTTGTCGATAGGGGCGGAGAAGTGGTTCAAAGGAATCATTTTGTCCCTCCAGAACCTCGTTGATCAATTCTTCTTCTTTTTTCATTCACAATCATAATACCTCTATTCCCTCCCGAATGTTAAGGTAAAAGCATTTCCAAAACCGTGATTTCAAGAACGAGTTCAAAAAAGTGAAAAGAAGCCACGTTGCGTTTTTCCTTAAGGGGCGGTACCCGGCGCGATGAATTAAAGGGACATCCACGCCATCCACCCCTTTTGCTCCAAGGCCTCCGATACGGATTTCTCCATCATCTTCCCAGAACTCTATAAAAATCACGGTTTTGGAAATGCTATCTGTTAAGGTGAAGAATTTGACTTCGTTTTTAAAATGGTCTAAGGTGCATCTCTTAACAAGAACCGAAAACTATGAATTCTTACTGCAACTATTCTTTTTCAAATTGAGTTAATATTGAAAGGCGAACCGGTTCAAAAATCGTGAAAGTCAATATCCACATCCACAGAAAAAAAGGACCACGTCATCTCACTCTCCTTCTCTTTATGATGGTCACACTGATGCTGTTTTTTATGCTTAATTTCATGCCAAAAGAGAAGCACAGTGATGAGACATTTGTTTCCTTCCCGGAACAGGAAGCGCTCCCGGAATTCCGTCCGATTCGAGAACATGAGGAGACCATCCAAAGGGGAACCACCTTATCAGATATTTTATTTGCCTATGATTTTTCACCGGCAGATATTCACAAGCTTCGGCAGGACGTCAAACCCGTTTACGATTTGGCAAAGATCAGGGCAGGCAACAAATTCAGAGTTTTTACATCGGAGGACGGAAAAGTTCAGTCTCTGGAATACAATATCGACAATGGAAAATACCTGACCATCCAGAAAGATCAAGACTCATTTAGAGCCGAAATCAAAGAATTCGAGTATGAACTGAAGCTCAAGATGATCTGGGGAAAGATAGAGGACAACCTCATCTTCGCAGTCAGAGAACAGGGAGAAAAAGCCAACCTCGCCATCTCTTTGGCTGAAATTTTTGCCTGGGATATTGACTTTTACATTGACATCAGGAAAGGTGATTCCTTTAAGGTCCTCTTCGAGAAAAAATACCTCGATGGCCAGTTTGTTGGATACAGGAATGTTTTGGCCGCGGAATTCACCAATTTAGGAAAAACATTCCAGGCTTTCCGCTACACCTACTCCGACACAAAGGCATCAGATTATTACGATTTTGAAGGAAATTCCTTAAGAAAAGAATTTCTCAAATCCCCCGTCAACTTCACACGCATCTCCTCGCGGTTCAGCTACAGCCGGCTCCACCCTATACGGAAAGTCTACCGCCCGCATATGGGAGTGGACTATGCCGCAGCCCCCGGGACTCCCGTCCAGGCCACAGCTGACGGCACAGTCACGTTTGCCGGGTGGAACGGCGCTTCCGGCCGCATGGTAAGGATCAAACACAAAAAAGGGTACGAAACCATGTATCTCCATTTGAGAAGTTTTGCCTCCGGGATACGAAAAGGAAAGCAGGTCAAAGAAGGACAGCCCATAGGTGAAGTCGGATCATCAGGAGAATCCACGGGACCTCATCTCGACTACAGGATTAAGCACAGGGGAAAATACATTAATCCTCTGTCAGCCATTTTTGATCCGAGTGATCCTCTGCGTATGGAGTTTAAAGAAGACTTTCAAAAGAAAGCCGGACATTATAGGTTATTTCTAAAAGCGCCTCTGGTTGTTTTTTCCAGATTCAGCAGCCCTCTCGCATCTTTCGCTCAGTAAACAGACAGAAAAAGAAAACAGATTTTATTTTCATAGCTCACCCCCCAGTGTTTACATCTGTTTTGGTCACGAAACACCCCCGTGTTCGCTCACGACGGCCTTCCAGGTCCGTACTGAAAAAATTACTTTTTAACCCGGCTGGAAGTTTTACCTCTGGACGAGGATGAACTCGACCGTGATGACGTCGATCTCGTGGAACCGGATCGGGATACAGTCGATCGTGTGCCGGATGACCTGGTTCTGCTGGAGCCGGATCGGGATATTGTCGATCGGGTGCCGCCGGAGCGGA
>JAUWVG010000264.1 GCA_030617525.1 Candidatus Aminicenantota bacterium
AACCCATGACCCCAGCGTCCCGAACGCTGTGCGCTACCAGGCTGCGCTACGCCCCGATAAAAAGAACTCATTATAGCGCGTAATACCCTATGATGACAGGCTTCTGTTGTGATGTAAGCTTTGCCATTTCCATGATTTCAACATCGAGTTCTGTAAAGTGATAAGAAACCACGCGTAGTTTTCACCAGCGATGAAAACTCGCTCGAATCCGTTCCTCGCTCTCATCTTCCTTCTGAAGATGAACCATGCCCGCTCGTCCTCCATACGGATTTCTCCATCATCTTCCCAGAACTCTAAAAGTAATCATGGAAATGGGCATGCTTATTATTGAGATTAATACGACAAAAAACGACATAATGCGACAAAGTACGACATTTCTGTTGGAAATATTGACAACAGACCTCGTGCCCCGTAAATTTATTACGTCAGGCTACAGGTGGAATTAAAAGGTGCGGATCATGTCATGTTAGGCAGGAAGGGGGTTGTTCTATTTTTCGGTTTCGAGTAAAACACTTATTAACTCTTTAAAAAAAGCACTTGGCTCCTTGAATCCTTGACCCCTTGATCCCTAGAATCCTTATGATTCTCTCAACTCTTTTGGAGATGATACTGATTTTTTGAACTTTTCTTAAAGTTGGTAAGGGGGTGAAAATATCCGTATATTTGACACGCCGTAATTCGGAAAAAAATAAGAGATTTCTTCAGAAAATAAACTCAGAATTATCGGGTTTTTTCTTTACTCTTTTCCCCATAAAATGTATAATAATTTACGGAAGAAATGTCCACCGGATTATGTGAAATTATCCCCTCCATAATCTCTCTTTTTTCGCCAACTGTGAGAAAATGACTAACAAAAAATATACAGCTGAAAGTATCAAGGTTCTTAAAGGATTAGAAGCTGTCCGGAAGCGCCCGGCCATGTATATCGGGAGTACCGGACCTGAAGGATTGCACCACTTGGTCTATGAAGTGGTGGACAACAGCATCGATGAAGCTATGGCCGGTTTTTGCACTCAGATCGATGTGTTTATCCATGTTGACTGCAGCATAACCGTGATCGATAACGGTCGTGGCATTCCGGTCGGGATTCACAAAAAAGAGAAAAAATCCGCTGCTGAAGTGGTCATGACAACTCTTCATGCTGGAGGCAAATTCGATGCCAAATCCTACCAGGTTTCCGGAGGACTGCATGGGGTGGGTGTTTCAGTCGTTAATGCTCTTTCTGAAAACCTGGATTTAGAGATCAAAAGGGATGGAGGCGTTTACACTCAGAGTTATGAAAGGGGGAAACCTGTCTCGAAGTTGAAGAAGATCGGAACGACAAAAAAAACCGGTACAAAAGTCACGTTCAAACCGGATAGTGAAGTCTTCCAGGAAACGGAATACAGCCTTGATATGCTGAGCCAAAGGCTGAGAGAACTGTCCTTTCTCAATCGAGGATTGAAGATCACCATTGCCGATGAAAGGGTGGATAAATCCCGTGAGTTTCAATACAAAGGGGGCATCAGCGAGTTTGTTCAATATTTGAATCAAAATAAGTCGCCGATCAATCCCAAACCTATATATTTCGAGAGTAAAAAGAACGACATGATTGTTGAAATGGCCCTGCAGTACAACACCACATATTCAGAGACAATATTTTCTTTTGTCAATAATATCAATACCACTGAAGGAGGCATGCACCTTATCGGATTTAAGACAGCTCTGACCAGAACAATTAACAACTACGCGAACTCAAGTAATTTGCTCAAAGATTTGAACCAGAATCCAAGTGGTGATGACACACGGGAAGGATTGTGTGCGGTCCTGAGTCTTAAACTAAAAAATCCCCAATTCGAAGGCCAGACCAAAACAAAGCTGGGAAACAGCGAAGTCAAAGGAATCGTTGAATCCATAGTGAATAACCAACTGGCTATATTTTTTGAGGAAAATCCATCGGTTGCCAAAAAGATTGTGATGAAAATTATAGATGCCGCTCGAGCCAGAGAAGCTGCACGAAAAGCTCGAGAGCTGGCCCGGCGGAAAACTGTGTTGGAATCGACATCTCTGCCTGGAAAATTGGCTGACTGCCAGGAAAAAGATCCGGCTGAATGTGAAATTTACCTCGTCGAAGGGGACTCGGCTGGAGGGTCTGCCAAACAGGCCCGTGACCGGCGGTTTCAAGCCATTCTGCCCCTTAAGGGGAAAATTCTCAATGTGGAAAAAGCCCGGTTTGATAAAGTTCTCAAAAGCGAAGAGATCGGGATCATCATTTCCGCTTTAGGATCAGGAGTCGAACAGGCGGATTTTAATCTGGAAAAGCTGCGTTACCATAGAGTTATCCTTATGACGGATGCGGATGTGGATGGATCTCATATCCGGACACTCTTGATGACGTTTTTTTACCGCCAAATGCCAAAATTGATTGAAGGCGGGCACCTCTATATTGCTCAACCGCCTCTGTATAAAATTAGTAGAGGACGGTCATTCCAGTATATAAGAGACGAGCGCTCTTATGAGAAATACATCAATAAGAAAATCTCGGAAGAATTTCAGGTTAAGATCAATGGAAAAAATGAACCTTTGAAAGGTGAACAGTTCAGGAAATTTTTCCAGAGAATTATAGCCAAAAAGAATTATATCCAAATTCTCGAGAGAAAGAATTTCCCGTTTTTTCTTATCGGCATCCTGCTCAATAACGATGTGAGCGATATCGAATTCCTGAGAGACAAGAAAAAGATGGAGAACATCCAGAGCCTTCTCACAAAAAAAGGGATCACCTCCACCATAAGCAAAGATGAGGAATATGGACTTTTTGAGCTGGTTGTCGATTATCAGATCAACGGCATGAAAATAACCTGTAAAGTCAATATCGACTTGGTCAAGTCGGTGGAGTACCGGAATCTTTATAAAATCCACCAGGAGCTTAAGGGACTCGATCCTCCCTATATGGTCCTCAGTAATGGTGATGCCGTAAAAATTGACAATGAAGCCAAACTCCTCGAATATCTTTTTCAAAAAGGAAAAAAAGGGATTTCTATCCAAAGATACAAAGGGCTGGGAGAAATGGCTCCTAAACAGCTCTGGGAAACGACTATGGATCCCGAAGAACGGTATCTGCTCCAAGTCTCCATCCAGGATGCGGTAGAGGCCGACAAAGTCTTTACGGTTCTCATGGGGGATGAAGTTGAACCGAGAAGAAAATTTATAGAAGATAATGCACTTGAAACCCAGAATCTGGATGTTTGAAGGAAGATAAATGAGTACAAAGACAACTATGGTCAGTCTTGAAAAAGAAATGAAGGACGCCTATCTGGATTATGCCATGAGCGTGATCATCGGGCGTGCCATTCCGGATATCAAAGACGGATTAAAACCCGTTCACCGTCGAACACTTTATGCCATGCATGAGGCGGGCAACACTTGGAATCGGCCGTACAAAAAATCAGCCCGGATCGTTGGAGATGTTATTGGTAAATTTCATCCCCATGGAGATACGGCCGTCTATGACACTCTCGTTCGCATGGCTCAAGATTTCAGCCTCCGTTTCCCATTGGTCGATGGACAAGGTAATTTTGGCTCCATAGACGGGGATCCTCCTGCTGCCATGCGGTACACCGAAGTCAGGATGAAAAAACTGACTCAGGAACTTCTGGCTGATCTGGACAAAGACACCGTCAATTTTGTGCCCAATTATGATGAAAGCCTCCAAATGCCGGAAGTTTTTCCGGCCAAGTTCCCCAATTTGCTTGTAAATGGTGGATCGGGAATTGCTGTGGGAATGGCGACAAACATCCCCCCCCATAATCTGGGAGAAATCATTGACGGGACCATACATCTTATCCAAAATCCGGATGCCCCAGTCGAAGAAATAATGAAATTTGTTCCTGGCCCGGATTTCCCTACAGGTGCGTATATATTCGGAAGAGATGGAATGAAAAGTGCGTACAAGACCGGCAGGGGAAAGATTAAATTAAGGGCTCGTGCGATGATTGAGAGAGGCCGGAATAATGAAAGGGACCGGATTGTTATTACGGAGATTCCCTACCAGGTGAATAAATCAAGACTCCTTGAAAATATCGCCGATCTTGTCAACGGTAAAAAACTCGAAGGGATTGCCGATATCCGTGATGAATCCGATCGTGACGGTATGCGGGCAGTTATTGAGGTCAAAAGAGGAGAACTCCCTGAAGTCGTCCTCAATAACCTTTATAAACACACTCAGCTTCAGACATCTTTTGGGATTATTATGCTGGCCATCGTTGAAAAACAGCCGAAAGTTCTTGGTCTCTTGGATATGATGCGCTATTTTGTATCTCATCGCCAGGACGTGGTCAGGCGTCGAACGAGATTCGAGCTGAAGAAGGCAGAACAAAGGGCCCACATTTTGGAGGGTCTCACCATTGCGCTGGATAATCTTGATAAAGTTATTAGATTGATACGGGGTTCCCGGACGGTCGAAGAGGCAAGAAAAGGTTTAATTTTAAAATTCCATCTGACACAGATTCAAGCCCAGGCCATTTTAGATATGCAGCTGCAGAAACTGACAGGATTAGAAAGAGAAAAGATTCAAAAAGAGTATCAGGAATTACAAAAACTGATC
>JAUWVG010000073.1 GCA_030617525.1 Candidatus Aminicenantota bacterium
AACTCGATCCGAAAGTTTATCATATAACAAATTTGATGCTCCATCTTATGGCGTCCCTACTCCTGTTCTTTATTCTCTTGAAATTGGGATTTTCAGAGATACTGTCGTTTCTGTTGAGTTTATTCTTTTCCGTTCATCCTATCTTGACACCTGCTGTGTCCTGGATTCCTGGGAGAAATGATTCTCTGTTGAGCGTGTTTGTTCTTGTGTCTCTGTTATCGTTTGTCCATTATTTAGAATCCCGCAAAACGGGATCCTTGGTTCTGCACGTTTTCTTTTTTGCCATGAGTTTATTCACCAAAGAAACCGCCGTCCTTTTTCCCGTGCTGTGTGTTTTATTTATCCGGTTTTATCGAAAGGAGAGACTTTTTATTAAAGCCAACAGCGCCTTGATGTCCGGGTGGATTGCCGCCTCTTCACTATGGTGGATTTTGCGGTCGTCGGCTGTGGCAGACATTGTTAATCCTGATACAATTGGCCTAAAGGCCTTATTCCAGAATTATCCGACATTCGCCGCAATTCTGGGAAAGATATTTGTCCCTGTAAAAATGGGTGTTTTAGCAAGTTTCGAGAGTTTTTCGATTTTTTGCGGTGTTTTTTCGCTGATCATGCTCGTGACGCTTCTGATTTTTTTAAAAAAAATCGATAAAGGGAAAGCCTGGTTTGGTCTTGTGTGGTTTTTTCTTTTTCTCCTGCCGGCAGTGCTTGTCCGGATTGCGAACGTGGATGATTTTTTTGATTATGCCGAACATCGGGCCTACCTCCCTCTTGTCGGTATCATTTTACTTCTGGCTGAATTACTTCGGTCTGTGAAAATTGACTTCAGGAAGCACGTACCTTTAGCCATTGTCCTGGTTATCATTGGTGGTTTTGCAGCGAGGTCTTTTTTGTATGCCGACCACTTCAAAAACCGTAGAGCCTATTGGTCTCATCAAGTCAAGACCTTTCCGCAAAAATCCAAGGGGTATTATAATTTGGGTAAGGTGAATTTCCTCGACGATCGACTGGAAGAGGCCGAATCTCTTTACAAGGAAGGGATCAGGCTTAATCCTCAGAATCCAGGCCTTCACCTAGATCTTGCTGCGGTCTATTTAAGCCAGCAGAAATTCCAAGCGGCAGAACAGAGCGCAAATAAAGCTTTATCTATAGAGCCCAATAACGCTATAGCACTGTATTATCTGGGAAAATCGTTTCTGGAGAGAAATTTGTGGGGAAAGGCCGTTCCGGCATTGGAGAGAGCCTGTGCGGGCAGCCAGGCTTTTCCTTACTGGTTTCTAGACCTGGGGAAAGCTTATGCTCATGAACAGCAGCTCGAAAAGGCTCTTAAAGCCTTTAAAAAAGCGATTTCTCTCAATCCCAAAATGTCTTCCGAAATACTCAAAAAGTATCTTATTGAATTCATGAAGCTAGGAGGGCGGCTGAATCCGGAATTTCTACAAATCCTGAAGGACATCGGGATCGTCCTTTAAACTGTTCAATTGTTTTCTGGCATCATTTATCTCTGGAAAAATTGCGTCTGCTTCATTCCATAAGCCGAGAAACTTCTCATAATATTCTGCGGCCTTATCATTTAATCCCTTTTTCTGAAAAATTTGGCCAAGCTTATAATGGCTTTTAACAAAAAGATCGCCGGTATAAATCCGGCCAGTCGTAAGGAAGATCAACTTTTCATATTCCTGCCGGGCCTTTTCTAGATCCCCAGCCTCAAATGCAGCTTGGGCCAGAGGCGCAATAAAAAGTGCGTGTTTATCTACTCCGGGCCAGTGCTGGGAGTGAAGCATAGAAAGAGCTTTTTCGAAATAATTTATGGCAGAAATCAAATTCTTCTTTTTAAACTCGATTTTTCCCATCAGCAGGTTGTAATACCTTACTTTTTTCCCGTTTATCCCTCTCGGGATCAATCCCATAAGTTCATCCGCAGTAAGCTGAGCATCTTCAATGTTATCCATTTGAAGATAGATATCCCCTTTACAGTACAGTGAAAGGAGCTGCCATTCCAGCCGCTCCTCTTCAATGCCGGTCCTCCAAACCTTATCACAGGCGTCCAATGCGTCCTTATAATTTCCCAATAGGAGATGGTTATAAGCAAGTTGGAGGTGGAATTCTGTTTTTTTCTCCATCTCTCCAACTTTTTCGGCAAGTTCAAGTCCCAGGTTGAGCTGGTTGTTGGCTCTTCCCACTTGACCTTTGAGTTTGTACAGGGCTCCCAATCTATCTCTCCCGAACAGGTTGGCGATGTCTTCATTGGAATCAAGGAGTTTTTGGTATTCTTCTCCGGCTTTGATCAGATCTCCCTTACAGAGAAAGATATCCCCCTTTCTTGAGAGATTGATGTAAAGATTAGGAGCGAGATCGATCGCTTTATCCGCTTCGCGCATAGCAAGGTCGAATTTGTTCAAACAGAGGTAAACGATGGCCAGGAAGTTGTGGACGATGGGGTGGTCGGAGAAATTGTCTAGATAGTATTCGAGAACTTCCCTTGCGCCTTCATAGTCTCCCTTGGCCATATACGGCAGGGCAAGATTCACATAGGACGGGAATGTCTCCACTTTATTTATTCTGTTTTTTTCAAGTCGGTTTATGGCTTTATCCCATTCTTCAACAACACTGTACAGCAGCCCTAAATTGGTGTTGGCGATTCTGTTTTCAGGATATAACTGAAGTAATTGTTTGTAGGCTTCTATGGCTTTTTCATATGTTTTCTCGGAGTGACCGTAAAAATCCCCCTCGATTTCGAGACGTTCTCTGTCCGATATCCGGTCTGTGAATTCCAGTGCCTTTTGGATATATGCCTTTTCCTCTGATTTATAACCCTGGTTTCCGTATGCGACGGCCAGGCTCCTGTAAGCTGTGGCAAATTCAGGATCTATTCCGATGGCCCTTTCGAAGAAAGAAATACTCAAATCGTAATCCCCATCGTTTCCGTACTTGATGGCCTCTCTAAAGAACTTGTATGCCTCGGGAGAATCAGTAGTGATTTTTCCTACGTCTTTGTCGATGTCATTTTCAATCTCATCTTTTGACAGTTTGAAATTTTCCTTGATTTTTCTCGTAAGTTCATCGACAAGTGAAAAAATGCTCTCTTCTCCTCTTCCCTGGACTTGTTCGGTTCCGAAAACATCTCCTGTTTGGGCATTTTGCAGTGTTGTGATCATCCGGAAATCTTCATTGGCCTTGGCGAAGCTTCCTCTGAGAATATGGTCGACCTTTGCTTTCCCGGCCAGCTGCTTGATGATCTCAGAAGAATAGCTTTTTGCTTCCAGTTGGTCCAACTGGGAGAGGATGTTGTAGAGTTTGTCTCCACTCAATACCTGGAAATATTTTGACTGTGAGAGATCGGCTATAAGAAGGTCGGTCAGGGCCTTTTTCCAGTGATCCAGGCTTTCATCTCCGGTATTGTTTTCAAAGTACAGGATGGCTAAAGAGTGTGAGCCTGATATGCCTGCTGTTGATGGAGGTGCCTTTTTTAAAAAAACCAACCAGACGACAAGAGAGATGGCGGCAGCGGCAGCAAAAACGAAGATGGGAATAAATCGTTTCTTCATGCTGAATTGAACGGTGACTTCCTTGGGGGGAGTGGGTAATTTTTTAGGAGCCGTTCTTTCCGCTGTGGGGAGTCCCAAATCAACGTTTTCCAGGTCAGCCAGAACTTCTTCAGCATTTTGATATCTTTGATGCCTATCCTTTTCCAGACACCGGCTGATGATCTGGTTTAAACCTTCCGGGATCTGTGGGTTGAGTTCCAATGGATTGGGAGGGGCTTCGGTTTTGTGTTTTAATGCGATGCTTATGGCGGTAGTTCCCTTGAACGGCGTGGTTCCTGTGACCATTTCATAGAGGATGATACCCAACGCATAAAGGTCTGATCTTTGATCCGCTTTTTTTCCATCCACCTGCTCGGGAGAGATGTAGGACGGAGTTCCTATCATGGCTCCATCATCTGTGAATCCATCGGACTCGACCGAACGGGCAATGCCGAAATCCATGATCAGGGCGTTTCCATCTTTATCGATCATAATATTCTGGGGTTTGAGATCCCGGTGCACGACACCCAGATGATGAGCTTCTTTTAGGCCTTCGCATATCTGTTTAGCGATAGATATGGTTTTTCCCACAGGAAGCTGCCCAATTCTTTTGATAAAACTCTTGAGATCTTCTCCCTTGACAAACTCCATGGTGATGTAGAGCGTTTTATCGATTTTGCCGATGTCATACATGCGGCATACGTTTTTGTGTGTAATCTTTCGGGAAAGGATCAGCTCGTTCCGGAACCGTTCCATCATCCTCTCATCGCCTGAAATATTGGGATTTAAGACCTTAAGAGCGATGACTTGATTGATCTCATTGTCCAGAACTTTATAGACCGCCCCCATTCCTCCCTTTCCTAATTCTTCGATGATTTTGTACCTCACTCCAAAATCAGAACCGATTGTTAATTCTTCTTTGGGGAGGATGAGGGTTTCTGTTTTAGATAAAACAGCCCCATTAGGGGGGAAAAGTTCTGCCCCGCATTTCCCACAGAAATTTGTGCTATCCGGATTATCAAATTGGCATTTTGGGCACTTCATTGCTGGATTCCCTTGGGCAAATGTGGATATAGCATAATGATTTAAGTTTAAATAGTCAATGCCATGAAAATAATTCGAGTTTTTTTCGTTGACCTTGCTTTCTTGTGTATGGTATGTTTTTCCGAGGTCTTTATAGAGTGGAAATCATAATATTAGGAGCGGGGCCATCGGGACTTACGGCAGCCTATCAAGCCTGCAAGGCCGGATTCAGAACTGTTGTTCTGGAGAAAGACAAGGTTGTGGGAGGGATCTCCAAGACCGTCAATTATAAAGACTTTCTGTTCGATATCGGGGGACATCGATTCTTTACGAAATACGAAGAGGTCCAAAACCTCTGGCAAGAAATATTAAAGCAGGATTTTCTGACTAGACCAAGACTTTCTCGCATCTATTACAACAATAAATTATTCTACTACCCGTTAAAGCCGTTCAATGCTTTAAGAAACCTTGGATTGTCGACCTCCTTCCTTGTTTTTTTTAGTTTTATTCATTCAAAAATATCTCCTTATAAAAACGAAGACAATTTTGAAGAATGGGTGTCCAACAGATTTGGGAGGAAGCTCTTTGAAATCTTCTTTAAAACATACACCGAAAAAGTGTGGGGAATTCCCTGTCGGGAGATCCAAGCGGATTGGGCCGCTCAAAGGATTAAAAGCCTGTCTTTGGATAAGCTTATCTTAAATTCTTTAGGATTCTTAAAAAGAGGGCAGGTCACGACTCTAATCGACACTTTCCAGTATCCAAGGAGAGGACCAGGACAGATGTGGAACAGGGCTAAAGATATGGTGGATAATATGGGAGGAGATGTCCATGTGAACACAAATGTCATGCAGATCAACAGGGAGGAGACAAGAGTCAATTCCGTCCTCATCAAGGCCAATGGGACAGTCAGGGAAATCAAGGGCGACCATTTTATATCTACCCTCCCGCTGCGTGAATTGATTAAAGCGATGTCCCCGTCCGTGCCCAAAAATGTCAGACAGGCTGCCGAAGAGCTGAGATACAGGGATTTTTTCACACTGGGATTAATCATCGATAAATCTTGCATCTTTCCGGACAACTGGATATACATTCATGCTCCGGATGTTCGGGTGGGGCGTATTCAAAATTTTAAAAACTGGAGTCCAGAGATGGTTCCAGATCCCGCCTTAACCTCTCTCGGCCTGGAATACTTCTGTTTCGAAACAGATGACATATGGAAAAAAAATGATGAAGAATTGATTGAGCTGGGCAAAGACGAAATCGACAAGTTGAAATTTGCCTTCAGAGGACAAGTCCTCGATGGAGTCGTCATCCGTTCCTCAAAAACCTACCCTATTTATGACGAGGGATACAAAGGTCGAATTGAAACCATAAAACAGTTTTTA
The DNA here is from genome assembly GCA_030617525.1 of Candidatus Aminicenantota bacterium. GTDB lineage: Bacteria > Acidobacteriota > Aminicenantia > Aminicenantales > Aminicenantaceae > JAUWVG01. The sequence continues at coordinate 5,936 of JAUWVG010000073.1, forward strand.
TCCTCCCTGAAAAATCTGCAGACCATCGGCAGAAACGGACTCCACCAGTATAACAATCAGGATCATTCAATGTTGAGTGCTATCTATGCTGTGAGGAACATCCAGGGTGGAAATTATTCTGTTTGGGACATCAACACCGACGACAGCTACCACGAGATAAAAGAGGGGAACAATAAAGGTGTTCTTGAATCATGAGGAGTCACGAGGTTAAGAATCAGGCAAAAACAGCACTGTCTTTCGGACTTTTCCCGCTCATCTTTTATTTATTCTGCTTTTGTTGTCTGACCTTTCCTCTTATCATGAATTTCAACTCCCATTTTTTTTGCGATGTTGGAGATGGATTTACCAATATCTGGAACATCTGGTGGGTGAATAAGGCCGTCACCGATTTGAACCAATTTCCCATGTTCACGGACTACCTTCATTTTCCCCACGGAACCTCTCTCTTGGCTCACACCCTGAATCCATTCAACGGCATGATGGGTATCGTTCTCCTGAAGTTTCTCACACTTATACAAACCCATAATTTTATCATTGTGTTTTCATTTGTTGCCGGCGGTTTCACGGCATTTCTCCTTGCCTTTTACTTCATACGGTCCTATTGGGGGAGCCTTATCGCCGGTTTTATATTCACGTTTTCGAATTATCATTTTGCTCATACCGCCGGACACATGCAGCTTGTCTCTCTGGAGTGGATCCCTCTTTTTCTTCTTTTGTGGTTTATTTTTTTAGATAGACCTTCCGTGACCTTGGGGATTGCGGCATCCCTCACGCTTTTTTTTGTGATTCTCTGTGATTATTACTATTTTTTATACGTATTGATTGTTGCGCTTATTATCTTCATATGGCACATCAAAAAGAACAAAGATATTTTCTTTATTTTTAAGAAAAAGTTTTTACTTCCGCTCAGTGCGTTTACCATAGGGTTATTTGTGAGCTCTTTGCCTGTCGTGATCGCTTTTGTCCTCTTTGCTACAAAGAATAATATTATGGGTACCCACGATTCCAAACTGTTTTCTCTTGACCTTCTTGCACCCTTGATTCCCGGTGGGCATTGGAGGTTTGCAGAGTGGACAAGCTTTTACTGGATGAAACTCCCCGGGAATTTCAACGAGAGCAGTGTTCATCTCGGAATATCTGTCATTTTTGTCCTGCTTTATGTCATATTTAAAAGAAAAAAAGTACAGATGAAAAGTTTAGGACTATGGTTTTTGACTCTTACAGTTTTTCTCATTATGAGTTTGGGCCCTGTTCTGCGGATCTGGGGAAAGGAAATTACAGGATTCATTCTACCCTATTCTCTTTTTGAGCTTATATTTCCGTTCTTCAGGATTGCGGGTATCCCTGTGAGGATGATGGTCATTGTTATCCTGTGTGCCTCTCTCATCTTTGCCGCAGGTTTTAAACATATAGTCCAATCGTCCTCGAAGAAACGCTATCTCATTGCTGTATTGCTGCTCTTGCTGTGTTTTGAGTATCTTCCAAGGCCCCTCCTAAAATCGAAGGTGGAGATCCCGCCCTATGTCAAAGTTTTGAAAGACCTGCCTGATAAGAGAGGAGTCATTGATATGGTATCAACGGCCACCTTTGCCCTGTACTTCCAGACCATCCATGAGAAACCCCTTGCATTTGGCTATTTTGCTCGTATTTCAGAAAATGTTTTAAAAAAGAACAACTATCTTATGCAGCTGCTTGAACAGGGCAAGTTTGCAGTCCTCTATCAAGAATTTCACTTTCGCTATCTGGTTTCAAAGGAAATCATTAGAACAAGTATCTCTAATCCAATAAATGTGATTTTCCAAGAAGGAGATATCAGAATCTACGATTTGAAACCAACTCTTCCAATATAATGGCAAATCAAGATAAATATTTGTCAAACTCTTGATTGGAAATTGACAAAACTCCGGAAAATGTGTTTAATTTGACAGGGTTGAATGAAAAAAAAAATAGTTAGTTTTTTTGCCCTCTTTTTCTCTGATATGTTTTGCATATTCCTCTGTTTTCTGTTCGCTTTTCTGATCAGAAAAGAGATTCTTCCGTCGCTCATATTTGAACTCCAAGAAAGACCCGTCTACATTGAAGGGTATTTCCGCCAGTTTTACATGTATCTGCTATGGGCCATGGTGTTTTCCTATGAAAAGCTCTACACAAAAAGATTCACGATTTGGGAAGAAACCCGGCTTCTTTTAAAAAGCACGACAATCGCATTTGCGATGGTCATGATCATCGTTTTTATTACCGCCCAATACCTCAAATTTTCAAGAATGGTTATTATCCTAGCTTGGCTTTTTAGCATCATCCTGCTGCCGTGTTTCCGCTACATAACAAAAATATTGCTTATCAAGTT
>JAUWVG010000156.1 GCA_030617525.1 Candidatus Aminicenantota bacterium
TCCCTGAGAGTCAGTTCCATTTCAAAGGACAAAAAAAAGGTCCTCTATTCCTTTTCTGACTACAAAACACCGTCCGATATCTATATCTCGCCCATCGACACATTCGAACCAAAACGCCTTACTAATGCCAACCCCTGGATCGAAACAGACATTCTCCTGGCTGACATGAAGGTCATCCAGTGGACAAGCAAAAACGACTTTGAAATCGAAGGCCTCTTTCATCTTCCCCACGGCTACACAGAAGGAATAAAACTGCCGCTTATCGTCAACATCCACGGCGGCCCGGCCGGGAGTTTCTCCAACAGCTTCCGCTCCAGCTACCATATTTATGCCGGACTGGGATATGCCTCTCTATCACCCAACGTTCGCGGCAGCTCCGGATATACAGACAAACTCCGTGAAGGAAATACCGTACAGAAGGGGGATGGAATCGGATTGGGAGATTTTTGGGATGTTTTGAACGGCACAGATTATGTCATCAAGGAGGGCTTTATAGATGCCAACCGTTTAGGAGTGCGCGGCTGGAGCTATGGCGGAATTCTAGGTGGTTGGGTCATCTCCCAAACCGACCGGTTTAAGGCGGCTTCACTCGGAGCCGGTGTTTACGACTGGACGGCAGAGTACGGTCCGGGTTTTAATTACGATGTGCGTTTATGGCATATCGGTGGAACTCCTTGGGACAATCCGGAAGGATACAGAAAACAGTCAACCCTCACATATGTCGATAATATCACGACTCCCACCCTCATCATCCACGGAATGAGAGACACCACTGATACCGAGTCCCAGAGCATGTCGCTTTTTGCCGCACTTAAAGACATTGGAAAAGTCCCCGTACGCTATCTCAGAGCTCCCCGTGAAGGGCATGGATTCAGAGAAGCCCGGCACCAGCGAACCCGTGACATCGAAGAAATCAAGTGGATGCAGAAATATGTCTTAGACATCGATTGGACACCATGGGAGCGTAAAGAAGAGAAAAAAGAAGAAAAGACAGAAGAAAAAAAATAACTTATGGCAAAGACAGCGCAGAGCTTGAGCAGATAGATTATCTGGAATTCATCGCCAGAGTGACCTCACATATTGCCGATAAGGGCCAAGTGATGATTCGTTATCACGGGGGCTTTATGCCAACGCCCTCCCCCTCCTCAAATTGTCCGGCAAGAATTCTTGAAGGCTGCCGAAAAGAGTGAGGAGTATTTTTGAGGGACTCCACGGTTATTTTTACAGATTCGAGGGCGAGGTTTGTTGTGCCCTAGTCGTTTTAACTGTGATAAGCTCCTTTCTGCATAGGAGTGGGTGCAGATTATGTACAATGGTCAAGAATTTGTAGCAACCACCAAAAGGAAATTCTTTTCAAAAAAAAGATTGACTCAATTGTTCACTTAATATATATTGTTCACAAATTAGTGAACATTTAAGAAAAGTGAACATTATGAACAACTCCAAGAATATGAAAAATATTTTTGCTGATAAAGCGACTTTTATCTTAAGGAAAATGCTGTCTAATCCGGACAAGAAGTGGGTTACGCGTGACTTTACAGGTGACAAGGGGGTGAGCATTGGGATGGCACAAGGAGTGCTTAAGACCATGGAAAAAAAGGGTTACATCGAGCGGGTCAAGCGCGGACCAGATAGCTATACGCTTCTTACGAATATACAGGAGCTAATTAGCGATTGGGTAACAGCGTACCGCTTCGAATTAAACGAAGTCTATACGTATTACTCTCACGATAAAAATATTTTATCAAGACTTAAAGATTATCTGAAGGATAAACAATATACACTCACCCTCCATTCTGGTGCTAACCTGACAACATCTTATGTAGTAACGGAGCAAACCTATCTGTATTTTAAACCGGAAAACTGGGAAAAAGATATTCTCGAATTGCGGCAACAACTTGATTTAAAGGAGCTTGTAAGCGGCGGCAACATTCATATAATTCACCCACATTACAAACAGAGCGTGTTTTATGGGATCCAGACAATAAAGGGATATAAGGTTGTATCCAATTTGCAGCTATACTTGGACCTCTATAATTTTAAGCCCCGAGGGCGCGAGCATGCGGAAAATCTGAAAAACGTTTTGGAAGAGAGGGGAAAGAGTCTGTATGAATATTGAGAAAATTGAAACCATATTTTTTAATGTGCTAGAAGATATACATGATTATCTCCCCGATCTGATGCTTGTCGGTGGATGGATGCCGTATGTCTATACAAATTTTCTTTGGAAAACATCCGTTAGACTTCCGATCACCACGGTTGATATAGATTTTGGCATAGATCATCCAGTTACAAGAAAGTATTCGAAGACAATTTTCGAAACCCTTTCTTCTTTGAATTACAAAGAACGCCATCTGAAGATGGACAGGATGTTTCCGGTTGTACTGTATAAAGAAAAAGTCCCTGTAGAGTTTATCACTTATCCCTCTGTGGAAATCAAGGCAATCGAAAAAATGCTAGGCAAGCAGATACAAATAAATAAAATCGATAAATTTGATTTCCTCTTAAAACACCGGATTTCGATAAATATTCAGATTAAGAAAAAGAACAAAAGCTATTTTATTAATTGTCCAAAACCATCTGCCTTTTTGTATCACAAAGGAGCGACTTTTGTTGACAGAGAGAATAAGGAAAAACAGGCCAAGGATTTGTATTACATGTACTTCATCCTGCGGTATTCGCCTGATATTGACTTGATTTTACGGAAAATATCCCTATACAGGAAAAAGGGGTATTTAAAGAGTGTTCCAGATAATATAAACAAATTTTTTGAAAGGGTTTCAAGTCAAGGCTGTCTTTTGGTAGAGCAGGAAAACGGTCCCGACGAATACATCCATGACGTACGCCAAGACATATTTGATAGATTTAAGAGGCTGAGAAAAGCATTGGGCTTTGTCGCATGAATCGAAGACTTGTGCGCCTCTTCTTCTGACCAACAATTCTATCCAACCGCATACGACAAAGGTACACCCATTTCGAGCATCCGATTCAGGATAGTGCAACCAATCGCAGCTTCCCGCTGCCGAGCATCGTTATTCCAGATAAGGGCCAAGTGATGATTCGTTATCACGGGGGCTTTATGCCAACGCCCTCCCCCTCCTCAAATTGTCCGGCAAGAATTCTTGATGGCCGCCGAAGAGAGAGGGGAGTATTTTTGAGGGACTCCACGGCTATTTTTACTGATTCGAGGACGGGGGTATGGCCGTTGCCCTAGTCGTTTTAACTGTGATAAGCTCCTTTCTGCATAGGAGTGAGTGCAGATTATGTACAATGGTCAAGAATTTGTAGCAACCACCAAAAGGAAATTCTTGTCTTTTTAACCAAGAGAGATATTAAACAATGACAGAAAAAGAAATCGAATTATTAATTAACTTACACAAAGACGCAGATAGGCAAGGCCCTGGTAGTCCTGAAGAAACAAAAAAAGCTTTGGATTTAATTGGGATTGATAAGAATAAAAAGATTCGAATTGCGGACATTGGTTGTGGCTCGGGAGCTCAAACAATATCGCTGGCTGAAAATACAAACAGCTCTATTGTAGCAATTGATTTATTCCCGGAATTTTTAGAAAAGCTTGAAAAAAATGCACAAACATTAAATTTGCAGGAAAGGATTACTGCTAAAGCCCATTCTATGGATGATTTACCTTTTACTGATAATGAATTTGATTTAATTTGGTCAGAAGGAGCAATTTATAATATGGGATTTGAAGAAGGAATAAAACAATGGAAACGTTTTATAAAACTTAATGGGTACTTGGCTGTAAGTGAGATATCATGGATTACTGATACAAGGCCTAAAGAAGTTGAGGAACATTGGTTGCGAGAATATCCTGAAATAGATACCATTTCTAACAAAATTAGAGTGTTAGAAAAACAAGGTTATTCACCGATAGCACATTTTATTCTTCCTCAATATTGTTGGATAGATAATTATTATCGCCCTTTACAAGAACGCTTCTCTGCATTTTTAAGCAAATATGAATATAGCGACATAGCAAAAGACATGGTTGAGAATGAAAAAAATGAAATTAGTATTTATGAAAAATACAAAGAATTTTATAGTTATAGTTTTTATATTGCTCAAAAAAAATAATGGCAGTACTCGTAAGGAGAGAAAAAAAGACAGCGCAGAGCTTGAGCAGATGGATTATCTGGAATTCATCGCCAGAGTGACCTCGCATATTCCCGATAAGGGCCAAGTGATGATTCGTTTTTACGGGCTTTATGCCAACACCCTCCCCCTCCTCAAATTGTCCGGCAAGAACTCTTGATGGCCGCCGAGGAGAGAGGGGAGTATTTTTGAAGGAAATCCTTATCTTTAACCTGAAACCGGCTAGCTGCCAAATGTATAACCGTGTGTATTGAAGAGACCGATGCACGCATCAACGGCTTCACAATTGTAGAGTGATCCTCTCTTATCGCTGATCTCCTCTAGGGCTTTATCTACACCCAACGCCGGGCGGTAAGGTCTGTGAGAGGCCATGGCTTCAACCACATCCGCCACAGAAAGAATTTTTGCTTCAATCAAAATATCATCATTCTTAAGTCCCTGGGGATATCCTGAACCATCGAGTCTTTCGTGATGCTGAAGAATAATTTTTGGAACAGGCCAGGGGAAATCGATTCCCTTGAGGACATCATGTCCCACTTGGGGATGGAGTTTGATGAGGCTGAATTCCAGATCTGTCAGGCTGCGCGGTTTCATCAAAATATCAATCGGTACATTAATCTTCCCGATATCATGAAGGATCCCCCCAATCCGTATTCCATCGATAATATCTTCAGAAAATCCCATCTGGGTCGCAATGGACCTGCTCAGATCAGCCACACGTCTCTGGTGGCCGGCTGTATACGGATCACGGACTTCAACCGTATTCTCCAAAGCTTCGATGATGGCCCCGAGAGTTTTCCGGAGTTTTTCCAGGCTTTTTGTAAGGTTATCTTCAGCCTTGTACCGATCACTGCGTGTCTGAAGGGCCACGATGCCGTAAACAATGTTTTCTGCAAGTTTGTTAAAATGGTAGGCATCGGTTTCCGAAAAATACCCCGGCTCTCCGGAATAGAGGCTCAGAGAGCCAAACGTTTTTCCATTGCTGACAAGCGGAAGAGCCATGACCGATGAATAGCCACGTTTGAGAGCTTCCGTCTGCCATGTGATGGCCATCGGAGCATTGATGATGTCTTGGACAAAATAGGGTTCTCCCGTAGATATCGCCTTCGCGGCTGGATATCCAAATTCATCCTCCCTGTCATACCTCAACTTCCTGGAATCGAGATAGTCATCGATTATCCCTGAGAACGCAAGAGGTTTTATGGATTTGTTATTCTGCGCAATTCCTATCCAGGCCATTCGGAAATGCCCCACTTCAACAATCGTTTCACAAATTTTTTGCAGAAGATCAGATTTTGTATTTGCCATCGCCAGAACCTCCTGGCACGCTACCAATGTTTCAAGAGTGCTGCGGCTGCGCAAAAGATCTTTTTCCAGTTGGTCTTTATTCACATTTTTAGTCATAGTATCTCCTCATCTGTCCTGAATCATTCATAAAAACTGCCACCACCTTCATTTCTCTTCAAAAATATTAACATGAATAATCCAGGCTTACTGTAAAAAGCCCGCAATATATCTATCCATTACAGTTAGTCGAAGAACCGGTCGTTTTTATGATTTTTTTTTCAAATGAGAAATCGTAAAATGTTTCTACTGTAAAAATCCACCGGATTATGAGTTGAAGCCGCTATAATGTCAGTGAACGCTAGTTTCCATTGCCCTCCAGTTTGGGATCTTGGCGCACTAAAACTTTTCCGGAATACACATTGCCATTGACGGTCAGTTTCACTCCATATGTTCCCGGTTCGGCAGTAACCGCTCCTCCACCCCGGCCAAAACCTCTCATCCGCATGGCTCCGCCGCCAAAGCCGATTGTTTCAAAGGCTTTTCTCTGTATGGCTTGAGCTTCTCTGTAGCCTAAACCGGACTGCTTGAGCTGTTCAAGCGCTTTTTCGATCGTTTCCTTTTGTGCTTCCTCTACCTCCGGTCGTTGAAGGATCCTGTCCATCATCGACTGCATCTGCGTAAGACTCTGTTTCATCTGTTCGGGCGAAGGATCAAAACGCATGTCCCACATCAAACGGCTGATCCCTGCTTCCATATCATTGAATGTGTAAGTCGTCTTGAGTTCGCC
>JAUWVG010000485.1 GCA_030617525.1 Candidatus Aminicenantota bacterium
ACTCCGATAAGATTCTTGTCACAAACATCGATACGGCTGAACTTATCAAACACGCCTCCAATTCCTTTTTGGCCCTCAAAATATCTTTCATCAACCTGATGGCTGACCTGTGCGAGAAAACGGATGCCGATGTTGAGCTTATTGCTCAGGGCATGGGATTGGACACACGTATCGGTCCTCAATTCTTGTATGCGGGTTTGGGATACGGTGGATCATGTTTTCCAAAAGATACGAGAGCTCTGATCCACATCGGAGAGGAACTGGGAGTGAAGTTCGATTTTCTCAGAGAAGTCGAGAAAATAAACACCAACAGGATTCGTGTCTTTGTGGACAAGATTAAGAAAGCCCTATGGATTCTCAAAGACAAAAAAATTGCCGTTCTCGGCTTGGCTTTTAAGCCGGAAACGGATGACATCCGGAATGCTCCCTCTATCCGCGTGATCGAGGAGCTTCATAATGAGGGGGCCTTACTGAGACTTTATGATCCCAAGGCCATGGACAATATGAAGAGTTTTTTCCCTGAGAAAAAACCGGATATTCAGTATATGTCCTCTCTTTATGAAGCGGTTGATGGGGCAAATGCACTTTTACTGATCACCGAATGGGAAGAGTTTGCAAAGATGGATCTAAAAAAAGTCAAATCACTCATGGACAATCCCATCTTTATCGATGGCAGAAATGTATTCGTTCCGGGAGATGTCCGAAAAATGGGTTTCGAATACTCGTCAATCGGACGGAAATAAGTTTTGATACTCTGAATCCAGTTTTATCCTGAATAATTCATAAAAAATATCGATGTTTGCTTTAATTTCTATATTTTCAGTATGTTCCTTTGCTTTTCGTAAAACATGTTGAAAACTTTGTTATCGTTAGACTTCTTATCCATAATCAACATTTTTTACCCTTCGGGCGAGTCGATAATACCCCATCTGCTTTGTTGCGACGCATTTGCAGTACATGAGTACAGCTTCATACGTCGACGCCTCGCATCTGTGGCATTCTAGACTCGTGAATTATCCAGGTTATTTCTTCTGAATTTCCAGAATATGTTTTTTAAAATCCGTATCAAAAACAATGTAGGTGTCCTGATTTATCCTGGAAATGGAAAAGGGAACGGTCTGGCCGTCCTTACTGACACGGAGTGCAGTCGATAATTTCTCCGATGATAGTTGGGTATTTGAAATCCATGGGGAAAGAATTCTCACTTGGCCGCTGGTATCGATGTTGCTGTTGAAGGCCATTTCAATTTTATCTTCATCAGAAAAGAAAGTGTATTCATAGGCCACAAATGAATCAGATGCCGGGAGATAGAGATGAACACGGCAGTTGTCTTGAGAAAGCCGCGGTTCAAGCAAAAGACTGTCTTTGGTCAATTTGATTCCAAGATAACCCTCAAAAAGAGCTAATCCCAAGCTTCCGGCAGAGCCGCAGAAGAAATCGCTTCCCCTTCCGGTTCCTTTCTGGTCATCCCATTCAAAGAAACCTCGATTAGCAATATTTTTGGAAATGATTTCCAATAATTTTTCAGCGGCCTGCTGGCTGAAACCGGAAGTGAACATTGTATTGATGAGTCTTCCCCCGAACCAGTCCCACTGGGCACCATTCTGATACTCGAACTGCGAATCGAGCAGCGGATGTTTGAAAACATTCTGAGGGTAGGGAGGAAGAAGAGTCCCACAGATCGTTGAGACTTCGTAGGTTTTTTGTCTCTCAATTGCGGCATCGATAATTTTTATTCGCTGTTCCATATTGGCCATACCGGCCAGAATGGCCGTGACATTTCCACCCATTGCAAACATGTCACTTTCATCAAAATCATGCTGCAGGGAGTCCAGATGCACATGAACTCTGTAGAACCCTTTATCTTCCTGCCAGAGCCATGTATTGGCATTTGTTTTGATGGATTCTGCCGTTTTTCTCCAGAATAAAGCTCTGCTGTCCTGCTTTAATTCTCCATACATTTTAGCCAATTGAGCCGCAGCCAAACAGAACATGCCCTGATCATAAATATCTGCAGTCCAAAAAGTGTTGGCATCCACATCAACAGACAAATCGTCGGCATCGACTAGATCCACATCCCCCCAATCAGCCGTATGTGCCCCTGTTATCAAGCCCATTTTTTTGTCGTATCGATTTTGGAGAACAAACATCAATGCCTTGTCCAGACGGCTGATGATATTTTTTCCTTTAATTATTTTTTGAAGCCATCTCGGTCCGATGATTTCATAGACCTGATAGGCGGATTGGACAATGCTGGACTCCTGATCTGTTTCTGTTGTGTTTTTCTCGGACTCTCCTTTTGCATTAATCCAATCCTCAAGGGCTCCGTTGTCTTTCTGATAAGCAAGATGTTCTTCAATCCATGATGTGAGATAATTTTGCCCATAAAAAAATTTGGATACAAAAAGGATCGTGTTGGCATCTCTTGACCAGATCTGAGGGTATTCTGTCCCAGCTGAGAAACCAAAAATATTTCCGGTCTGTCCGTTAAATTCGACCTCACTATGGGCAAGTGTCAAACGGATGAGCTTGTAGAGTGTATTAAGCTTTTCGACACTTGAGGTGAATTTGGTGAAGGTCCCGTAGTCGAGTGTCCACTCCATTCCATCTTCAATCCATTCCCGGTTAAGGACTGTCAGTGCGATCTTAAGGGTTTTCGATCCGTAATCTTTAAACCAGGATAGTCCTTCCCTAAGAAGATCAAATTCAAGAATATAGCGGCCTTTCT
>JAUWVG010000065.1 GCA_030617525.1 Candidatus Aminicenantota bacterium
GGTTGAAACGCATTCCCGGACGGTGATGAAAACAGTCAGCTGGCGAATTGTGGCGACGTTGACCACAGGGATCATCGTCTATATCTTCACAGGTGAGATTCTTCTGTCTTTGGGAGTGATTGGTGTGGAAGTGGTCGCCAAAATTCTGTTTTATTATCTCCATGAGAGAGTATGGAATTTGATCCAATGGGGGAAGACAAAGCATCCACTGGCGTCTATCCCTGTCAATAAAGAATTAGTCCCGGAAGATATGGAAAAGGTCAAACAGCAGCTTAAAGACCTCGGGTATCTTGATTAGAGCCGTGGAGAAAATTCAAGACATTCAAAGCCTGGTTTCTATTCGGAAAAGCTTAAAAGACCATCAAAAAAAGGTGGTTTTTACCAATGGGTGTTTTGACATTCTGCACAGAGGCCATATCCACCTTTTCCACGAGGCAAAAAAACTGGGGGACATCCTCATAGTCGCCGTTAATGATGATTTAAGTATCAGGACAATAAAGGGGCCGACCCGCCCAATCTTTCCTCTTGAAGAAAGAATGGAAGTCTTAGAGGCGATTACAGATATCGATTACCTCGTCTCGTTCTCTGAAGAAACGCCCAAGGAAATAATTTTTTCTCTTTTACCGGATGTTTTGGTTAAGGGAGGAGATTGGAAGCCTGAAGAAGTGGTGGGGAAAAAGGATGTTGAACAGGCAGGAGGGGAGGTTATCACTATCCCCTATCTTCCGCATCACTCCAGCTCGGATATCATCCAGCGAATCCTTCGCCTTTCGGCCGAGATAGATTCAAGCGGAAAATAGAAAACCCGTCCAGATATCACTTGAACGGGCTTTAAAAATTGATCGTAAATATTAGTGTCTGAACAGTTTTACATCTTGTTCAGGATTTTTTCTGGCAGCCCTCTGAGCAGTGGGCAGTCCTGGGAACGGAATATTTTTTCATTTGTAGCTCCTTATGATAGTTACATTAGTAATAATATCGGAAATATGTAAATTTGTCAATATTTTCTTTCATGGAGTAAGCATCTCTAAAACCGTGATTTTTATTAAGAGTTCTGGGAAGATGATGGAGAAATCCGTATCGGAGGACGAGCGGGCATGGTTCATTTCCCTTAAGGGGAAATGAGAGTGAGGACGGAGATCGAGGGAGTTTTCCTCGCTGGGGAAAACGCAACGTGGTTTCTTTTCACTTTACAGAACTCAAAAAAATCACGGTTTTGGAGATGCTTCCTTTCATGGAGAGAACTTTCTCGGGTCTGTTTTCGTATTAACTAGAAACAAATGATGAACGTGTAGAATGGATGGATTATATGAGTAAAAACGTTTCTTTTTTCTTTGGTCTAATAATTGGTCTGTTTGTCTTAACTTTGGTAGGATTTTCTGCGACTGAAGAACCTCTTCTTTTACCTCTGTTATCCAAAGCCCCGAAGATCGATGGAGTATTGGATGCTTCCATTTGGGAGGATGAAGCACTCAAGTTCGAGCAGTTCTTTCAGATTTCTCCCAAAGAAGGTGGACCGCCCACAGAAAAAACGGTCATTTATATGGGATATGATAAAAAGAACCTCTATGTTGCCATAAAATGTTATGATTCCGAGCCAGACAAAATCAGAGCCTCGATCACCAACCGTGACCAGTGTATCGAAGACGATTGGGTCGTGGTTTTTCTCGATACATTCAATGAAAAGAGGCGGGCCTTGTCTTTCCTCGCCAATCCTCTTGGTGTCCAGATGGATTGTATCCGGATCGAAGAAGGCGGGAATGATAACATGGATTTCAGTTGGGATGTCGTTTTTTCCTCGGGTGGCAGAATCGATGAGGACGGATACACCGTCGAATTGGCCATTCCTTTTAAAAGCCTCCGTTTTCCGGATGAAGAGAGAAAAGTGTGGAGTGTAGTCCTGGGGCGGAATATCGCCAGAAAGGGAGAAATCGTCATGTGGCCCATTTTTACAAGGGAAATACCCGGACTTTTATCCCAAGGCGGCGAAATTGTGCTCACTGAGGCTGTGGAGAAAGGCAAGAATTTCGAACTCATGCCAGTGGCCACATCTCTCAAGGTTAAAGGGGAAAAACTGAGTTTTGATCCAGGACTCAACTTTAAGTGGGGCATCACATCCAATGCCACATTGGATTTAACCGTCAATCCCGACTTCAGCCACATCGAAGCCGATGCCCCTCAAATCGACGTCAACCGGAGGTTTGCCCTCTTTTATGAAGAAAAGAGACCCTTTTTCCTTGAAGGGATGGAGATCTTCCGTTTTCCACAGATCAATATGGTCTACACGCGCAGGATCAACGATCCCATTGCAGGGGGAAAATTGACGGGAAAGATCGGGCGGTTCACATACGGTGTTCTAACGGCTCTGGATACGAGTCCCACGGAAAGTCTTTGGGATGTCAGCAATGGCGGAGGGGCTAAATTGGACAATGCTCTTTTCAACATATTCAGGATAAAGGCCGATGTCCTCAAAGAGTCCTACATCGGTTTTTGTCTGGCAGATCGACAAATCAACGGATCATACAATCGAGTGGGCGGGATCGACGGACAGCTCAAGTTCAACAACAAATTCTTTTTTAACTTTCAGGCACTGGCCTCAAAAACAAAACTCTCAGATGAAGAGACCGATATCGTTCCTGCACTCTATGGAGAATTTTTCTATTACTCCAAACACTGGGGAGCGGGGATCTTCAGCCAGGCTATGCATCCCGACTTTAAAGCCTCCTCCGGATATGTCAACCGGGTGGATTATAAATCCTATGGAGCTTTCACCTTTGCCTCTATCTACCCTGAGAAAAAGTATTTGAGCCAGATCCAGCTTAACCTTAATGCAGGGCGAAGATTCTTTTTTTCAGAAAACCTTCTTCAAGACGAGTGGCTGAGAGGGGAACTCAACTTCAGATTCAATGAATTCAGCCAGCTGCGATTACAATTTCAAACTGATATGGAGCGCTATTCCGGTGTCGATTTCAACAAAAATTCATTTGAATTGCAGGGACAATTCATGTTTCTGAAATGGTTGACGGCTGTGATTGTTTTTGAGACGGGGGGAAGCATCTATTATGATCCCGATGATCCTTTTCTTGGGCACAACAACACGTATGCTCTCATTTTAGGATTAAAGCCGAGTAAACGGCTCAGGCTGGATCTTCAGTACATCAAGCAGACATTTTTTGAAGACAGAGGAGGAGATATCCTTTACGATTATAAAATCTTCCGCACGCGGACGACCTACCAGCTCAACAAAACCCTTTCTGTGAGGGGGATTGTCGATTACAATCACTTCGACAAACAGATCTATGGGAGCTTCCTTTTCAGTTGGATTCTTCGTCCGGGAACCGTGTTTTTTCTGGGAGTCGACAACAACTTTCTGAAAGATGAATTTGGGCATTTTGGACAGACGGATTACAGCGTGTTTGTGAAGTTCTCCTATTGGTGGCGCATCTAACCTGAATTATTCATAAAACTGCCGACACTATCATTTGTCATCAATGATTTCGACTTGATAACATGAGTTTTAGCTATATCCGTTAACATCACCGTATTTGTTTTTCAAACAATATCAAATGTCGGCATTTTTACCCCAGGGGGCGAGCCGATCTCACCACATCTGCTTCGTTACGACCAACTCGCGGTGGACAACCACAGCTTCATTGGTCGATGCCTCGCATCTGTAGCAACCTCGACTCGTGAATAATCCAGGTTAAGTAAAGCAGTCTGTTTTCATTTCTTCTATCCGAGTATAATAAAACGTTATGAATTTGAATTTTTTTCGGGAGACAGAGACTTTCAAGAAACTTGTTGAGGCCATCCATAGGGGTGAAAAAGGAATAAAGCTGACGGGTATTGTCCCCTCTGCCAAACCTTTTTTCTTGGCATCACTCCTGGCTGAAACAAAAAAGCGGATCGTCTTCATCCAGCCTTCATTTTCCAACCTCTCCAATTTCGCCGACCAATGCCGGATCTATCTCTCATTTTTTTCATCAGAATTAAAAGCAAATTGCCTTCCTCCTTTGTTGGATAATCCCTATGAAAACATCCCCCCTGCTCTGGATACGGTCTCGACACGAATGATGTTTTTTCATGACCTCCTCTATGATCCTCCACACCTGGTTTTAACGAAACCCTCGGCCCTTCTTTGGCCCTTCCCGCATCCCGATAAATTGAGAAAGTTTTTTCTTGAAATCGGCAAAGGAGATGTTTGTGATAGAGACGGTCTGCTTGAGCAGATAAATAATTATGGTTACACACGTGAATCAGTTGTTAACTCACATGGCGAATTTACATGGCGGGGAGGAATTGTGGATGTTTTTTCTCCCTGGCAGGAATATCCATTCAGAATCGAATTTAGTGAAGATAAAGTGGCCTCTCTCCGCGAATTTGATCTGTCTTCGCAGCGGTCTTTGAGAAAAGTGGACCGCCTCACAATTCCAGCTCTCTATGAATTCCCCCTTTCCTCTTCAAGTTTTGTGAATTCTTGGGAGAGAGCGGCCAGAACAGAGAATATTCACTTTCAAGACAAGGATTTGGACCAATGGGTTGCCGGTCTTAAAGAGGGAGAGATTCCTTCATCCTTTTACTCCTTGTCCCTGCTGGCGTCCGATTATTTTCGATCTTTCCCGAATTATCTCGATAATCATGTGTACATTATGGACGATGTTGAGGACATGGAGAAGGATTGGAGGGAGACCCGTCAGGATTATCAAGAGCAGTACGCGGAGCTTAAAGAACGGAAAGAGCCGGCCTTGCCGCCTGAAAAAATGTACACAGTGAATCATTGGAATCAGATTGAGAAAGATGCCCTGCATATGAATGTCTTGACAACCGAGGCCCACGAAAAATCTTTTCATTTCCCTTTTCAATCCGTCACTCGATTTGACAATAAAATCCCCTTTTTCATTAAATATTTGAAAAAAGGTTTGGAAGAGGGGGCTCAGACATCTGTTTTTTTCTCCAGTGATGGTGTACGCCGGAAGCTGGCCAGCCTGTTGTCCCAGCATGAAATTCCCAACCAGCCCGTTTCCGATCCTCTTTGCCATTCTTTGGATGGCGCGGTCTCCCTTCTCCTGGGAAACATCGCCCACGGCTTCAGTTATCCACAGTTCAAATGGGACCTCTTTTCCGAAAGGGATATTTTTACCGAAGAAAAAGTATTGGTCAGTCGCTCCCGGGTCCGTCCCTTTGTCTCTCAATTCCGCGACTTAAAATCGGAGGATTTTGTTGTCCATACCGATTACGGGATCGGAGTTTTTAAGGGCTTGATCAAAATGGAGTTGGATGAAAAAAATCGAGAATTTATCGAAATTCATTACAAAGAGGACGACAAGCTGTTTGTCCCCGTGGAGGATTTGAATTTAGTTCAGAAATACTCGAGTTTGAGCTCCGCCAGGCCTCTTCTTAATAAACTGGGAACCGTGAATTGGGAGAGGACTAAAGAGAGAATAAAAAATGCCATAGAGACCATGGCCAAGGAACTTCTCCATCTCTATGCGAAGAGAAGAGCGATCAAGGGATATGAGTTCAGTGCGAGTGGGACCTGGCAGACAGAATTTGACAAAACTTTCGAATTTGAGGAAACCGAGGATCAGAAAAAAGCAATCGAGGGGATCCTGTTAGATATGGAATCAGAATCTCCGATGGACAGGCTTCTCTGTGGTGATGTGGGATATGGAAAAACGGAAGTGGCCATCAGGGCGGCTTTCAAAGCCGTCATGGATAGCAAACAAGTGGCTGTCCT
Source organism: Candidatus Aminicenantota bacterium (assembly GCA_030617525.1). Taxonomy (GTDB): domain Bacteria; phylum Acidobacteriota; class Aminicenantia; order Aminicenantales; family Aminicenantaceae; genus JAUWVG01. Next base: position 5,738 of record JAUWVG010000065.1, read on the forward strand.
GTGTCCAACGACCGTTTTGGCGAGCCAGCATCTTCAAACTTTTAGGGACAGAATGATCCTTTTTCCCGTTCGAGTGGAGAGCTTGACTCGATTCCAGACCAAAATGCAGCAGAAGAGGATTCTGGAGGACTTGAAAAAAGGCCTTATCGACATCATCATCGGTACTCACCGAATTCTCTCCGAGGATGTTGAATTCCATGATTTGGGACTTCTTGTCGTCGACGAAGAACAGAGATTTGGTGTCAAACATAAGGAAAAGCTCAAGCAGATGCGTATGAATGTGGATGTGTTGACTATGACAGCTACTCCTATACCTAGGACTCTTAACTTATCTCTATCCGGGCTCAGGGATATTAGCCTCATCGAAACTCCTCCAAAAGACAGGTTGGCCATCCACACGGTTGTCACACCATTCAGCCGTAAACTTATCACTTCGGGTATCAAAACGGAGTTAGCTCGTGGCGGGCAGGTTTATTTTATCCATAACAAGATCTTGGACATCGACTCCATTGCTAGAATGATTGAAAAATGGGTACCCGAAGCCAAAGTGGCGGTGATTCACGGGCAGATTTCTGGACTCACTTTGGAAAAGAGGATGATCGATTTTATTCAGATGAAGTATAATGTCCTTGTCTCGACGACCATTATCGAAAACGGGATTGATATTCCACTTGTCAACACTCTTTTTGTCAATCGAGCCGATAGATTTGGATTGGCTCAACTGTACCAACTGCGTGGACGGGTAGGCCGGTCTTCTAGGCAGGCCGTAGCCTATTTTCTTGTTCCTCCCATCTCGGACCTGCCTCTCTTGGCCAAAGAACGATTAAAAGCACTCAAAGAATTCAGCGAGTTGGGATCCGGATTTCGTGTGGCAGCGAGAGACCTAGAGATTCGTGGAGCTGGAAACTTTCTCGGATCGCAGCAGCACGGATATATGGAGGACGTAGGGTTTGAGTACTATATGCATCTTTTGGAACAAACTGTAAAGCGACTCAAGGGAGATGGAGATGAAGAAGTTCAGAGTGAAATAAATTTGAAAATTGACGTTCAAATTCCGGAGGAATATCTTCCCCAGATGAATATGAGACTTAATTTATACAAGAGAATTTCTTCAGTAGAAAGTTTGGAGGAATTGGATCGAATCCGTGATGAGGTCAAAGACAGGTTTGGGATTCTTCCTGAAAGTGTAGAAAATCTGCTGCGGTACGGGGCTGTAAAATTCCTTTCTTTTAAGTTAAAGATCAAAAGTATCGACCGAGTTGGACATAAAATCATTTTTAAATTCTTCCCTTCTTTTTCAGGGGATCTGAATCGACTGACAAAACTTATGGAAGATCGCACCGGAACAGTCACTCCTCAAGGAGTTCTCAGTTTGGGAATTCGTGCGGAGAACGATACCGTATTTATTAATGAAACGATTACTATCTTGAAGGAGTTGACTCTAATGTAATATAATGAGCAAACGTGAATGAAGATGTTACAACTGTACAAGAGTGGCTTGATATGGCTGTCCCTGTCTGCCGCTCTCTCCCTTTTTATCAATTGCAGTGACCGTTCCCCTTCAGAATTATCCCAGACTTTTAACCTGAGTGATCCAGAGAAAAGGATTCATATCATCCTTAGGGTGCAGGATGTATATTATTTCAATGCGGATTTTGAAAAGCATCTCCAACTCATTGTAGGAGATGAATTCAAAACCTTGGACCTTATCTCTATCAGCAGGTTGCTCGACAGTTTTATTGAAGATAAAATGCTTTTGACTGCAGCAAAGAATAGTGATTTATCCGTGTCTTGGCAGGAACAGAAACAGTATTTGGCGAAGGCCTCAAACGACTCTTTGCCTGACGGAAAAGACAGTCCTCTCAATGAGATGGAAACACAATCTCTTCTGGAACGGTTTTTAATTGAGAAATATATCTACGAGAAAGTCAGGAATATAGAGGTTGAGCAGGACGAAATCAGAGATTACTATGATGTGAATAAGCGAGAATTTCTCCGGCCGGAAAGGGTGTCTGTCAGTCAGATTCTCTTGGACACGGAAGAAAAGGCGGTGGAGGTTTTTGATAGAGTGAACGGCTCTTCCGAGGTTGTCTTCCAGCAGATGGCCAAAGAGGTTTCATCGGGAGTTGAAGCGCCGAAAGGCGGCCACCTGGGAATTTTTGAGATGAATCAGCTGCCTTCCGAGATGGAAAAAGTTATTTTTTCTTTAAAAGAAGGAGAAACCAGTCAGGTCGTGGAATCGGCCTACGGATTCCATATTTTCCGTTTGGATAAAAAATTAGAACCGGAGCTTGAGGTTCTAGAAAAAGTGTCGACAGATATTCGCGTAAAAATCTTGGACCAAAAAATCAAACAATTTGTCTCACGGCATCTGCTTGATTTGAAAGACACCATGGATTGGGAGTTCTATCCCAAAAATCTATCCTTCCCTTATCAGAGGAATTCAAATGAATAAGACAAAAATATGCCTAATTTTTTTGGTGATTTTATTCGCTGTTGTTGTTATCGGTGCGCAAGAAGTTGTGGAAGCCATCGTTGCGGTCGTGAATGACGAGTTCATTTCTCTTTCGGATTACAAAGCCAGACACGATAACTACTATCAGATGTTAAGAGAACAATTGCAAGGAGAAGCGTTTACCAAACAGTATGATGCCTTCAAGAACAGTTTGATGGATACGATGATCACCGAACTTCTTCTACTTCAAGAGGCACGGAATATGGGAGCTAACGTCACAGATCAGGTTAACTCACAGATAGATCTTATAAAAGAAGAAAATGGGTTTACGAGCACCGAACAGCTCATTCAAGCGCTGAATCAAGAAAATATTAATTATGAGGATTGGAAGGCGAATCTTGAAGTGAGTATGCGTCAACAATATGTTCTCAGTGCTGAAGTGGCCCGCAGTATTGTAGTGGATGATTCCGAACTTGTTGGATTTTACAATCAGAATCTCGAGGACTTCAGAGAACCCGAAGAATACACGCTGAAAGCCATCTATGTTTCTTCTGATGGAAAGAGTGAAGAAGACGTTCAAGCCAAGAAACAGGAGATTGATGAAAAAATTGCTGCGGGAGAAGACCTGTCGATTCTTGCAACTCAGTATGGAG
>JAUWVG010000132.1 GCA_030617525.1 Candidatus Aminicenantota bacterium
TCTTTTAGAGTACTCTGTTCCACTGCTTTATCGATGGACGGATAGAGTTGATGGTGAACGATACAGGCCTTTTGAAATAAGACCTGGAGTTACAGTTCAGATAGAAGACAAAGTCAAAATTTTCACCAAGGAAAATCCCCAGGAACTAGGAGTAAAATTAAAGAGCCACACTCCGAATATCGCAGGTACAATCCGCCTCGCGGCGCCTTTACAGTGGCGAGTTACCCCGGAAAGCATTCCATTTGTCCTCAACAGCAAATATGAAGAAACGAAGGTCACGTTTAAAGTCACGCCGCCAAAGAATTCAGATGAAGCCATCTTGACCGCAGTAGCAGAAATAAACGGGGAAAAACTTGATCGTGATATCGTGGAAATTTCCCATCCCCACATAAAAAGGCAGGTATATTTCCCCAAAAGCCGCCTTAAGGTCATCAAAATGGATATTAAGCATGTGGGAAGTAAACTCGGCTACATCATGGGCTCCGGCGACGAAGTCGCAGATAGTTTGCTTAATCTCGGCTACGAGGTGACACTTCTTGATGATGATATGATGGAAAGAGCGAATCTTAGCCAATTCGATGCCATCATAGCTGGTATAAGAGCCTACAATACCAGGGAACGTCTTAAAAATACCTATCCGCGATTTCTTCAATACGTCAAGGACGGCGGGACCTTCATCGTTCAATACAATGTATCTCGCAGTTTACAGACTGAAAACATTGGTCCCTATCCTTTTACTATCGGGCGGGATCGGGTGAGTGAAGAAACTGCTCCGGTTGTTTTCCTCAACCCACAACATTCCCTCTTAAATTATCCCAACAAAATCACACAAAAAGATTTTGATGGCTGGGTCCAGGAAAGAGGTTTATACTTTGCTACGGGATGGGACGAAAGATATGAACAAATTCTTACATCTTCCGACACCAATGAGTCGGATAAAAAAGGAGGTTTGTTGTACGCACGCTATGGGAAAGGCATTTTTATCTACACAGGTTATTCCTGGTTCCGGCAACTACCGGCAGGTGTCCCGGGTGCGTATCGCCTTTTCGCCAACTTGATTTCTTCTGGAGATGCCGATGGAAACTGAACGGGTTGAGAACAAGGAAACAGATCAGGAAAAGCCGCCCATCTTATCTTCTTGGAAACGGCTGTACACGGTGGTCTTGCTAAATTTAGTCCTGCTCATAGTGCTTTTCTATCTTTTTACCAAAGCTTTTGATTAAAGGATGTAAGAGATTCAGACTATGTTCATGATATCCAATGTATTTGAATAGTCGCCCATGGTGATACCGACAAATAAGCTGCTCAACATCTCATCCCTCGCGTATGATTATTTTTGTGAGTATGACAAGGTCAGTGAATTTTATACGGGTGATTTTCGCGATCCAACCGCATATTCCATGCAAACCGAGAAAGTCAGATCACGCGACCTGCCGCGGGAACAATTGGCCGCCATATTAAAAGAGCAAAATCTAAGTTACGGATGTGGGGCTCAAACAGTCGGGAATATCCAAAAGTTCATTCAAGATAAGGCCTGTGCAGTCGTAACTGGGCAGCAGGTCGGATTATTCTCAGGTCCCCTCTACACCATCTTCAAAGCGCTTACAGCAATCAAGCTCGCAGAATCCCTCAACCAAACAAGCCTAGGGTGCTTTGTGCCGGTCTTTTGGTTGGCTTCGGATGATCACGACTTTGAAGAGATCAATCATATAACCCTGCTAGACAAAGAAAACCAGATTGAAGACATTAAATACCGGGCGCATTCATCCAACCTCAAAATACCTGTTTCGGACATCGTACTCTCAAAGGAAATTTCGAATTGTATTCAACAACTCAATGATCTCACCCACGATTCCGAATTCAAACCGGAAATCCTATCGCAATTGGGCACAGCCTATCAGCCCGGCAGATCGTTTGTTGAAGCTTTTGCACAATGGATGACACAATTGTTCAAGTCCTATGGTCTTATATTCATTGATGCCGTGCATCCTGACTTAAAGGACCTGGGGAAAGATGTTTTTTATACCGAGATCGCCCAAAACTCACCATCAACACAGTGTGCCCTGGAATCTTCACGTAAATTGAAACAAAAAAACTACAGCACGCAAATTCAGCTACATGAGGGGATATTGAATTTATTTCTGGTAGAGGACGAAAGGCACACCATCCAGTTCGGGGATGACGGTTACAGCATAAAAGGTAAGCCGCAGACGTTTAAGAAAGATGAACTCCTCCAGCTTCTGGAGAAGCAGCCTCATAAATTCAGCCCCAATGTCCTGCTGCGTCCCTTATATCAGGACACACTTTTACCGACCGTCGCCTATGTGGGTGGACTGAGTGAAGTTGCCTACTTTGCACAGATGAAAGGCGTTTACGAAAGATTTAATTTACCAATGCCTATTATCTATCCGAGGAAAAGTCTCTCGCTTATCGAAAAAAAGGTGGACAAGGCCTTGAAAACTTATAGCCTGAAAGTTCAGGATATATGGCGGAACGCGGATGTCAAAATCAATGATATCGCTAAAGAAAAAATCCCTCAATCCCTTGATAAAGCTTTTCATATCACAACATCTCATCTTGATAAAGATTTTATAGACATCAAGCAGGAAACGTTGGCTTTTGAACCTACACTGGAAAAATCAGTCGATCTTACTATTGGGAAAATCCATCACCAAATTAGCCTTCTGGAAAAGAAGATTCTCAAGGCTTCCAAAAAGCAGAACACTATCATGACGCAGCGAATACACCTAGCGAAAAGCAGTCTTTACCCAAATCAGCACTTACAGGAAAGGGTATTCAATATCATGCCCTTTCTCATAAAATACAACTTTTCACTTATGGACAGGCTTTACCAAGCTGTTGATATAAAACATCATGATCATCAGATTTTGAAATTGTGAAAGATGTAAATATCCAGACTGGAGATTGAAGTGAAACTCGATGCTTTAGCTTTCGGAGCACACGCCGACGATGTAGAGTTGGCCTGCAGCGGCACGATCATAAAATTGGGGGCATCAGGTTATAAAACTGGGGTCATTACGTTAACCCGTGGAGAGATGGCGACTCGGGGCAGTGCTGAAATCCGCGCTCAAGAGTTTGCACAATCTGCTAAAATTATGGGTCTAGCTTCTCACAAGATGCTGGATATGCCAGACGGTCGGATCGAAATCACATGGGAGAATAAAATAAAAATTATAAAGGAGATCCGCACTTATAAACCCAGAATCGTATATGCTCCATATTGGGTCTCTCGCCATCCCGACCACGAAAAAGCGTCTCATCTCGTTCGTGAAGCTGCCTACCTTTCTGGACTAAAAAAACTGAAAACGGATCAAGAATCCTATAGGCCATACAGAGTCATTTACTACCAGACACGCTTCGAGTTCAAAGCGTCTTTTATCGTTGACATCTCGGATTTTCACACACAAAAGATAAAATCTGTTCTCTCCTACAAATCTCAATTTTACCATCAGGATAGGACAGAATTCGGAGATGATGAAACTCTGCTCAGCAGACCCGAATTCCTGGACAGGATCGAAACTCGAGACAAACAATACGGTACATACATCGGTGTAAAATATGGCGAGCCTTTTCTGGTTCGGGAAGCCATAAAAATCAATGATCCTGTTGATTTTTTCGACGCGGAATATCTGGAGACGATTCCATGAAGATCTATGGTTTTTTGAATATTTCAGGTTAAGCATTACCCATGAAAGTTGGAATAGTATGTTACCCGACACACGGCGGCAGCGGTGTCGTGGCTTCGGAATTAGCGATCGGCCTTGCCAAAAAAGGGCATGAAATCCACATTGTGAGCTATGCTCCCCCCTTTCGCTTGCATTCTTTTCATCAGAATATCTTTTTCCATGAGGTAGGAATTGCGAGCTATCCGCTCTTTAAATATCCGCCGTATGCTCTTGGACTGGCAACAAAATTAGTGGAACTGGTCGAGGCCTATGATCTTGAGCTTATTCATGCCCATTATGCTGTCCCCCACGCCGCCAGTGCCTATTTAGCAAAACAGATTTTGAATTCGCAGGTGATAAAAGTCATAACCACACTGCATGGAACGGATATAACACTGGTAGGGGCCGATCAATCATTTTACCGGGTCATAAAATTCACTATCGAGAAATCCGACGGTGTCACTGCTGTTTCCGACTATTTGAAACAGCGTACAATTCGAGAATTCGACATTCAGCGTGATATAAAGGTAATCTACAATTTTATCGATCCCGTTCGATCGGTACAAAGTCGCAACCAGTGTGATCGAGAATCTTATGCGCCTCATGGAGAAAAGATCCTTATGCACGCCTCCAATTTCCGTCCGGTTAAAAGAGTGGGAGACGTTGTCCGTATTTTCGCACAGGTTCATGCCAAAATCCCGGCAAAACTCATATTGATCGGTGACGGACCGGAGCGCCTGTTCATCAAGCAATTGGTCAAAGATTTGAAACTCAGTGCCGATGTAAATTTTCTGGGGGAACAGGATCATTTAGAGCCTTTGTTCCTTTGCGCCGATCTTTTTCTTTTGCCCAGCGAACAGGAGAGTTTTGGATTGACGGCGCTCGAGGCAATGAACTGTAGTGTTCCGGTGATCGCTACTGAAACCGGGGGTCTACCGGAAGTCATCACTCATGGCGAGACAGGATATCTGTATCCTGTGGGTGAAATAAAAAAAATGGCGGAAAAATCAATCGAGCTATTAAGTAACCCGCAAAAACATGAGTTATTCAAACACCAAGCACGGAGGCGAGCCACGCAGTCTTTCAATGCAGATCAAATCATTCCTCAATACGAAGCCTTTTATGAGGAAATATTAAGGACTAAGCAGAAAACACCATAAATTTTCGACCTTAAGACCAACAAAAGTGTAAACCATGAGCAATGTTGACTGGATTTTGATGAGTTCTTTTCTCGTATTGATCGCCGTCTATGGCGTCTGGAAGACCAGGGGGAAAAAAGACATCAATGGTTTTATTCTGGCAAATAGATCGACTCCCTGGTATACAATCACGTTTTCTATCATGGCGACACAGGCCAGCGCCATTACCTTTCTTTCCACGCCGGGACAAGCCTATGTGGACGGGATGCGTTTTATACAATTCTATTTAGGCCTTCCCATCGCCATGGTCATCATCTCCATCGCAGTTGTCCCTCATTTCCACAGATTAAAAGTCTACACGGCCTATGAATTCTTGGAGAAGCGTTTTGATCTGAAAAACCGCATGTTAGGAAGCATCATCTTTCTCATACATCGAGGCTTAGCTTGCGGATTCACTATCTTTGCCCCATCCTTGATTATTTCGGTGCTTCTCGGATGGGATATACGTTTCACAATTTTTATGATCGGAGGCCTTGTCATTGTCTATACCGCCACAGGCGGTACCGATGCCGTCCATAAAACCCATCTCTTGCAGATGGGAATCATAACCATGGGGATGGGGATAGCCTTTTTCATGATTTTTCGCTTATTACCGTCCGACATTTCCTTCCTGGATGCTGTCCATGTGGCGGGTAAAACGGGGAAATTAAACGTCATAAACTTCGCTTTTGACTGGAAGGACCGTTACAACATATGGTCTGGCCTGATAGGAGGAACGTTCCTGGCCCTTTCTTACTTCGGAACGGATCAATCGCAGGTGCAGCGTTATCTTTCCGGACGTTCGATAGCACAAAGTCGTTTCGGGCTGCTGGCGAATGGCGTTCTTAAAGTTCCCATGCAATTCGCCATTCTTTTCACCGGAGCCATGATTTTTGTTTTTTACCAGTTCGTGACACCCCCTATATTTTTCAATTCGGTCGAAACCGCCAATATCAATAACAGCGCCTACTCCCAAGCTTATCAGGAACTTGAAACCAAACATGAGCGCGTCCATAAAGAGAAACAAACGCATATTCGAGATATGCTGTCCGCTATCGAGAGTCATGCGGATTCGGATTTAGAGCAATCCATCCAGATGCTGCAGAAATCGCAAGCTTCGGAGTCTGAGATCAGAGAAGAAGCCACTACACTCATTAAAAAAGCCAATCCAAATGCAGACACCAACGATACCAACTATATCTTTTTAAGTTTTGTCATAAACTTCCTACCGGTGGGAGTGGTTGGACTGATACTCGCATGTATTCTCTCGGCTTCGATGTCCTCCACTGCTGCTGAATTGAATGCCCTAGCCTCAGTCACTGTTGTAGATATTTACAAGCGTGTCTTCAAAAAAAGCGCCTCGGATCGGCATTATCTCATCGCATCTAAATTAGCTACGGTTTTCTGGGGGATCTATGCCATTAATTCTGCGCTGTTTGCCAACCGGTTAGGATCACTAGGGGCACTCATCGAAGCTGTAAATATTCTTGGTTCTTTTTTTTATGGGACGCTTCTAGGAATTTTCTTAATAGCCTTCTTTTTCAAGAGTATCGGCGGAAACGCCACCTTTGTAGCAGCCATCATCGCAGAGCTGGTCGTATTAGCCTGCTTTTTCTTCACTGAGATTCCCTACCTGTGGTATAACGTGATCGGCTGTGTGGTGCTCATCATCCTGGCTCACATGATGAATCCTCTGTTTGTGGCGATAAACAATAATAGAAATTAACGCGAGGAGAACTGGATTTT
>JAUWVG010000305.1 GCA_030617525.1 Candidatus Aminicenantota bacterium
ATCTCAAACTTAATGATTTTGTTTAGAGTTCTGGGAAGATGATAGAGAAATTCGTATGGAGGACGAGCGGGCATGGTTCATCTCCTTGTGAGGAGATGAGAGCGAGGAACGGAATCGAGCGAGTTTTCCACGCTGGGGAAAACTACGCGTGATTTCTTATCACTTTACAGAACTCGTTCTTTAGATCATGGAGTTTGAGATGAGACCCCTATTCGAAGGTGAGTTTGCCGGGGGAGGCTGTGGAGGGATCTCGCAGATAATGTCCGGTCCCATTTGCGATGACTTCGGCATAACGCGGGACATGGGTCATCCGGATGCCTCTCTCCGGCTGATCTTCAGACCAGAGCTCGAGAATTTGAAGGATTGTCGAGCAGTGGCGGCCGACCCGCACATCGATGTGCCAGCCGTTTTCGTCGATGCGTTCAAATAAAAGGCCGTGTTTTCCTGCCTTGACGACAAACTCATCTTTTCCCTCAAGAAGCAGAGCTCTGTTCGTCCGTCCACGCGTGGCATCCAGAAAGGGTTCGGGAGCCTCCAGCAGTAGGGATATCGCATCCGTATGGTCCCCGATCTCCCTGTGGGAGAGTCCCCTGAGGGCCTCCGGGGAATTTTCAACTCCCATGGAAAAATCCTCTGTTCCTGAAATCATCATCGAGGCCATGGCCGCCAAATCCTGTCCTTTCTCATGGGCGACAATGGTGCTTATGACCGGATACTGGAGTTCAGCTTCATGGAGGTCGAAAACAATATCAACACCTTCGTCTTTGATGAGCTGAGTCAATGCAAAACATGTCTTTTCCGTAAGGGTGCCATTGGCCCGGCCCGGCCATGTCCTGTTCAAGTTCCGGATATCCACGTAGGCCAGCTCCTGTCCGCTGGGGTAGTGAATATAGACTTCGGGATCCGGCCACTGATCCAGAGGATTAGACCATCGGTCACCCATCCGGAAAGTCTGTTCTCCCCATTCGGTGGGGATGGAGTAATCCGGAGGGTATGCGCCTCCGAGCCGTGTGACGGTTGTCCCGCTCCGGTTGGCTGAAAGGATAACGATAACAGTTCCCTTTTCAACGATGGCATTTTCGGCGAATATCCATCCCAGCAACCGCCCGGCCGGCTCTTCAGGATGGGAGCCCCCCAGGATGAGGATAGTCCCTCCTGGCTCTGAGCCTTCTAAAAAATAGATGTTGGCATCATTTATAGACCCTTTGATTTTTGGAAAATAGGTGCTCAATTTTTTGACTTGAGTGACTCCCGGACCGAGCACAACCGGTTCCTTGAGATGGCGGATTTTATAAAAACTGATCCCGGCAAACACCAAAAAAACCAAACCGATCAAGGACATCGAAATTTTCCGAATCAAAGATTTATCCATAGTGTCCTCTATTTCAAGCGTAAAAGCCGCAGGAGGAAAGGAATGAGGATGATGATGTAGAGAATTTCATCCTGCCATTTTTTGCTCTTAACCAGATTCCAGATGATCAGCAGGGCAATGAAGGCGGTTAAAACATAATAGAGAAGTGTGACAATCATGCTGTCTGCCTCATTTTATAATAATGTTAAAAAACTCAATGACTTGCTGAAAATGACCATTAGGGTTCCCACGGCCATAATGATCAAAGCCGGGACGATACAGTGTTTCAACATCTGCGTATAAGGTTCTTCCATCCCCACCGTATCCTTGGTCAACCGGCCGATAATGGCTGTGGGCGGGAGAGCGTCCCCCAGGGGCCAGATGATACTCATCCCTGCCAAAGCGATGATCGGGTTAAGGCCGATCGTGTTAAATAGGAGCACAAGAGGCACTCCGAGTACAGGCGCGGCTCCCCACATGAGCACAGCCTCGGATACAGGGAGGACAAAAAAGAGAGAGGCAAAAACAGCCACAATCGGGAGAGTAACAATGGAAATCGCGATAAGCCCTCTAACTCCCGTGAGAGTCATGATCTGGACCAAAATCCCTACACAGGTCAAAGTTCCGATCAAAGGCAGAAGCTGCTTGACCGTGTCCCTGGAGATCTTCAATATTTGCAGCTCTACCGGAGAAATCAGTACGGTGACGAAGGCTGAAAAGACAAAAATCAACGGCAGTCCCAGGATCGGGAAAGAATGAGGCAGGACTCTGCCCAAAATAACTAAAGCAAGAAAAAAAAGAAAAGGGAGGAGTACCCGCGTCCAATTCATGCCTTTTGGAGCTTCCGGAAGTTCCTTTAAGGCCTTTTCAAGATCCACGGATTGGCCCTTCCATCCAAGGATGAATATTGTCAATAGCGCAAGAACGACACAGGGAATCAAAAGGGGAAGGAAAAAACCAACATAAGGCATATTGACTCCGGCCGCTGTCAGCATTGCCCAGAGGCTGACCGGTGGAGCCGCAGCGCTCAACCCTGCAATGAGAAAGATGATGGCCGCGATTTTTGGTTTTGACAATCCCATATAACTCAATACCACAGAGATCATTCCCCCGGTGATCAGAACGGTCACACTTCCCGCTCCTGTCAATGCTCCCGGGATAAGCAAAAGGATTGTTATCAGGATAAACAGGATAGACCTTCGACGGTGAAATTTTTTGAGGATACCCCGAATAACAAAAGCGACACCTCCGGATTCTTTGAGGAGATTCATAAAAAGAGTCGCCGTGATAAATATGAGAATAATGTCGAAGTACGTAAAAGCGCCTTCTGCGATATGCCGGGCCGGGATACCTGCCCCGCCTGCCAAAGCCCCGGCGACAGCGGCTAGAAGCATAGAAAGTTCCGTCGAGAGTTTCAGGGCTTTCGCGACAATATAGACCACTACCATAATGGCCAGGATGATTTGGGTGGATGTGAACATACTCATGATCAGTAATCCAGATTATCTACTGTATAAGAAAATCCGGTACAAAATCAAATGATATTCGACTTGCCATCCTCATTTCCATCTCTATCCCTTTACTTTGTTGTCAGCCCGATCATAGCGATTACTTCTTCTTCAACACCCTGCGGATTTTTCCTGAGAAATTTTATTGAGAAGGAATGTGTGTGTTGTATGGTTGGGGATGACTCATCCCTGTCTTTCTTCTGGGTTGCACTTTTGATGAGATGATAGGCCAACCCTATGGCCGCGAAAATGGACACTGTATCAGACATCAGATCATCCCGCTGCTTGGGTTTGAACGGATCATAGTTTTCCGGAAGAGGGGGAAGTTCCATCTGGACGGGGATTTTTTTATCCATGTGTTTTATCCGGGTGGTAACTATCTGGTTTTCGATGTACAGAGAGAGTTTATGTTCGTGAATATCCGGTTTTGCCTCTATTTTTTTTGGAGATTCCATGATGGCCAGCTGAACGTCCAGAATGATGTCCTTCCGGGTGATCCTTTTTTCTGTTTTAAGTTCTAAGGAAAATGTGTGTTTTGCCTTTTTTTCAAAAAATGTCTTTGTGGGGATGGATAGAGAGTTTTCTCCTTTCGGAAGGAGGCCGGCGCTTAAAATAACGTCTTCATTTGACAGCTTATAGTAGGCGGGGGCGGCCATATTTATGCCGATTCGGATTTCGAGAGGAGGGGTGACATATTTTATGGCGAGGTTTTTTATAAGATAAATTTCCTTTATCAAGCCGTTTCCCTGCTGAGCTGCCAAAAACGAACCTAAAAGGAGAATGCCAATGCTGAGCAGAGCTTTTTTTCTAAACATCGTACTCAAACTCAATAGTGATGACGATGGATTTTGAGGGATACTGAATGGGAAGAGTGGGTAATGGGATACTCTTCTTGACCGCATTAACAGCGGACAAATCGAGAATTTTCTCTCCTGAGGATTTGATGACCTCCACACTTGATATATCCCCGCTTTTAGTGATGGTTACAGAAACACCAACTGTTTTTTTTAAATCCTGAGTTAATGCGACATCGATAATCCAGTTTCTTTCAATTTTCTCTAGGACTTGTTCCGCCCAAGGAGTGAGATCTTTGATCTTTACGCGCACAGATGTTTGGACGAGGGGTTGTGGGGATGTCCCTATGGAGCTTATGGGTCCATAAGGATGAAGCCGGCCGACAAATTTTTTTCTCTTAACCACAGCTCGTGGATTTTTCTCCAAATCTTTAAGCGATTCAGGGTTATAAACCAGGGAAAAATCGTCCTTGTTAGCACGATCCAGTGTGAAACGGCTGAGAATTTCGGGAT
>JAUWVG010000253.1 GCA_030617525.1 Candidatus Aminicenantota bacterium
AGAAAAAATCTGAAAAGGTGGAAGCGCTCCACTCGGATTTTTAACGCCATTCCCTCATCGTTCCTCTCGGCGCCTCCGTAACTCCGCGCGTAAACCTTGCTCACTAAAGAGAGAATTTCCAAGAAGACGCGTACCACTTTTGTTAAAATCTCCCATGCTCAAACATACTCAGCGGCCGAAGAAATCGGCTACCCTCGTCGAACGAATCGAGAAGGCTAAATCCTCGGATGTCGCTTTTTCCATCCTCTTCAGATTTCTTCTTACATGATTTCTTTTCACCTTTTTGACCTCATTCTTGAAATCACGAAAAGGGGGGTCTTCGCGTAGGGAAAGATCCTCCGTGCCGGGTACCGCCTCAATCTATGTCCATCTGACTCAAATTTTGCTCGCTTTTATTTGCCTATTTTTTGTGTTAGAATTTTTTTACCGCTATAGTTGAGGAGTCAATATGTCAGGCCATTCAAAATGGGCTTCCATTAAACACAAAAAAGCCGCAACCGATGCAAAACGCGGCAAACTTTTCACTAAATTTATCCGCGAACTCTCCATTGCCGCCCGAATGGGAGGAGGCGACCCTGATACAAACCCCCGGTTGAGAAAGGCCATTTCCGATTCTAAAGCCGTCAATATGCCTGCAGACAACATAAAAAGGGCTATCCAAAAAGGGACCGGTCAGTTGGAAGGCGTCAACTATGAAGAGTTGTCCTACGAGGGATACGGCCCAGGAGGAGTGGCCATCTATGTAGAGACAATGACAGACAATAAGAACAGAACCGTATCGGAACTTCGGCATATTTTTACAAAAAATGGAGGAAATATCGGTGAATCCGGCTGTGTGGCCTGGATGTTTACACGAAAAGGTTATTTCGTCGTCGAAAAATCGAAGACCTCCGAAGATGAACTTCTCGATATTATCCTTGAAGCCGGAGCCGAAGATCTCAAGGAGGATGGCAGTAATTATGAAGTCTTTTCGGCGCCAGACAGTTATGAATCCGTCGTCAATGCTCTTCAGGAAAACAACATAGAAACAGCCGCCTCAAATCTAGGATATTTTCCTCAGAATTATGTCAAAGTAGAAGGAAAACAAGCCCACCAGCTGCTTCGTTTAATGGAAGAATTAGAGGATCATGACGATGTCCAAAGCGTCTGGGCCAACTTCGATATCGATGAAGAAGAAATTGCTCGGTATTCAGAGTAATTGATGAGGGTGCTTGGAATCGATCCCAGCCTTAAATCCACAGGATATGGTCTCATCGAATTTACGGATCAAGAATATGTCGTTTTGACTTACGGCACCATCAAACCAACCAGGAGCAAACTTTTCCATCACAAAATCAATGAGATAAAGAACAAAATCGAAGAAATCATCGACACATTTAAACCCGAAGAAGTGGCAATCGAAAATACATTCTATGCGCAAAACGTCAAGACAGCTCTCACCCTCGGGCAGGTCAGAGGAGCCGCTCTCATCGCCATTGCTTCACAGAATCGTCCTTTATTTGAATATTCTCCTCTGGAAATCAAAAAGGCGGTCACAGGATTTGGACAGGCCGACAAAAACCAGGTCAATATTATGATAAAAACACTCTTGAATATCGAAGACGACCACATGGAGACTGATGCCTCCGATGCCTTGGGAACAGCATTCTGTCACTTGAACTCAAGGCTGTTCCAGCAAAAAATTGAAGATTCCATTTGAAAAAGAGAACAAAGAATGATTGCTTACCTGAAAGGAAAGATCAAACACAAGAAGACCAACCAGGTCATACTGGATGTGGGGGGTGTGGGATACTGTGCATCGATACCTCTGACCACTTATCTGAAGATAGGTGATATCGGAGATACGACTGAACTCATCATTCACACACACATGACGGATAAAGCCCTTCTCCTCTATGGTTTTTGCTCTGAAGAAGAGAAGTCACTCTTCCTGAAACTGATCAGCATATCCGGCATCGGACCAAAAATTGCACTCAACATTCTTTCGGGGATTGAAGTTTCAGATCTCGAGGATGCCATCCGGCAAAGTGATGTCTCCCGTATTTCTCTAGTCCCTGGGATCGGCAAAAAAACAGCCTTAAGAATTGCGATTGAACTCCAGGAAAAACTCGAGAAAAAGGCAAATGCGCTCAATATCCAGGGATTGCAGGAAAAGGAGGATTTAGTGTCGGCTCTGATAAACCTTGGATTTAAGAGAAGGGAAATCGAGCTCACAGTAGAAGAGACGCTGAAAAACTCTACATCCGGCCAGGATTTCGAAATACTTTTAAGAGATAGTTTGAAGCGATTGGCAAGAATTTAATAAGGACACACATTTGAAAGGCAACAAAACATTGGGAGCCGTGCTCAATCCCGTTCGTACAAAAGAAGATCTTTTATTTGAAGACAGCCTGCGGCCGAGGAGTTTCGAAGAGTTTGTCGGACAGGACACCGTCTTATCCAATCTGAGGATCTTTATTAAAGCGGCTCGTAAGAGGGATGAACATCTTGATCATGTACTCCTTTACGGACCTCCTGGACTGGGGAAAACAAGCCTCGCCTTTCTTATTGCCAAAGAAATGGGCGTTGGCATCAAGCCCACATCAGGCCCGGTCATCGAGAGGACCGGTGATCTTTCGGCTATCCTTTCTAACTTACAGGCCAAGGAAACTCTCTTTCTCGATGAAATCCACAGGCTGCATCCTGCAGTCGAGGAAATTCTCTATTCGGCAATGGAAGACTTCAAGCTGGATATCGTTATCGGACAGGGTCCGGGCGCCAGGAGCCACAAGCTTCAGCTAAAAAAATTCACGCTTATCGGAGCCACAACAAGAGCCGGCCGGATCACACCTCCCTTGAGAGGACGATTCGGCATTATCCACCGTCTTGACTATTATGATGTGCCCGAATTGGAAAAAATCATCAAGAGGTCAGCGGCTATCCTCAAAGTGGATGTGGACAAAAACGGCGCCTACCAAATTGCCCTTCGCTCAAGGGGAACTCCGAGGGTGGCCAACAGACTGCTGCGGAGAGTTCGAGACTATGCCGATGTGATCGGCGAAGGAAAAATCACCCAACATGAAGCCACCAAGGCTCTGGATATGATGGAAGTAGACATTCTCGGGCTCGACGAGGTGGACAGAAAAATTCTGATGACGATTATTGAAAACTTTGGCGGCGGTCCCGTGGGAATCAGCACGATCGCTGCGGCCATTGACGAGGAAAAGGAAACGATTGAATCCATATATGAACCGTTTTTGATGCGGATCGGATTCCTCGAACGCACAACACGGGGACGAAAAATCACTCAAAAAGCCTATAAGCATCTCGGTTTCTCCCCTTCTCCCTTACCCCAAGGAAAGCTCTTTAAGAAATGATAGAAAGACACCATGCTGCTTTCAGATTTTGATTTTTTTCTCCCTCCCAAGCTCATCGCACAAAAACCAAAAAAAGAAAGGGATGCATCTCGAATGATGATCCTTAATAGAGATTCAGGAGATATCACTCATTCATCTTTCCGGGAATTCCCCAACTATCTCCACAAAAAAGACGCTCTTGTTCTCAACAACTCAAGAGTTTTTCCCGCCCGCACCTGGGGAGAAAAGGGAAGTGCAGCGATAGAATTTCTCTTTCTCCGGAAGATAGAGAAAAAGACATGGGATGTGCTGTGCCGCCCGGCAAAAAAAATCAGGATGGGGGATGAAATTGTTTTTTCTCCTGATCTTAAGGGGCAAGTCATTGGTGTGGGAACAGAGGGGAGACGGCATCTCCGGTTTTCTTCTGCAAATGTTGTTGAAGAACTAAATAAAATCGGATATGCACCCCTTCCCCCTTATATTAAGCGAAAACAAAACCAGCTGAATATGAAAAATTTCGACCTCGCACGCTACCAAACAGTGTTCGCTCGAAAAAGAGGATCAATTGCCGCTCCAACTGCAGGCCTTCATTTCACAAAGCCACTGCTGCAATCGATCCAGGCCAAAGGTGTGAAACTGGCAGAAATCACTTTGGACGTAGGGTTGGCCACATTTCAGCCCGTCCGTAAAGACCTCATCGAAAATCATAAGATGCTTAAAGAGACATGCTCAATTGAAGATCAAGCCGCACGAGTCATAAACACCGCTAAATCTGAATCCCGGCCTGTTGTAGCCGTTGGGACAACTTCTGTTCGAACTCTCGAAAGTGCAGGAACGAAAGGCCAGGTTCAGACAGGCACTTTTGATACGGATCTTTTTATCTATCCGGGGTTTTCCTTTCAAATCGTCGACAGGCTTCTAACAAATTTCCACCTTCCGAAATCAACCCTTCTGATGATGATTGCGGCCTTCGCCGGACTCGACTTTGTTAAAAAAGCCTACGCTGAAGCCGTCCATCAAAAATACAGGTTCTTCAGCTACGGCGACTGCATGCTCATTCTCTAAGGGTGGAAAGTATTCCCATTTCCGTGATTTTTTTGAGTTCTGGGAAGATGATGGAGAAATCACACAAAGTGAAATCTGAAGAGGATGGAAAAAGCGACATCCGAGGATTTAGCCTTACAGAATTGTTCAATGAGGGGAGCCGATTTCTTCGGCCGCTGAGTATGTCTGAGCACGGGATGGATTAAGAAAAGCGGTACGCGTCTTCTTGGAAATTCTCTCTTTAGTGAGCAAGGTTTACGCGCGGAGTTACGGAGGCGCCGAGAGGAACGATGAGGGAATGGCGTTAAAAATCCGAGTGGAGCGCTTCCACCTTTTTAGATTTTTTCT
>JAUWVG010000105.1 GCA_030617525.1 Candidatus Aminicenantota bacterium
TAAAAATATCAAAAAGCTTCAGGATACCCTTCGGATCATTTAGGAATTGTTGCTAAAATTAGAGTAAAATAAAGAACTTCATAAATTAATAGAGGTTAAATAAAATTAATTTGCAGGAGTTAAATAATGAAAAAATTTTTGTTAGCTGCCTTGTGCCTACTGTTATGTTCAAACGCCGGATATTTTCAGGTAAATACGCATAAACAGGAAAAAGCTTTTATACAATTTAATTTTGAAAATAATGTTAAAAGTGAAAATCTAAAGTTAAACGGAAAAGGTTATTTTTTTGTTCAAGGAGTTGATGGGCAAGCCTTGTACATTAAACCAGATAATGGTTACAACAACTTGAATGTAAATAACCTGATGTTAAATGGAACAAAAGATTTTTCGATCCAATGTTGGATAAAAACAAATTCTAAAAATCCAACAGTGTTTTTATCTCAGAAGGATTTTGCGAGTAAAGGTATTACTGTTCAACAAAATGCAGGATGGGCATTATATAGTTCAGGAGGTACATTTGCCTGGAGTATAGGTTCTGGAAGCCGTAGAATAAAATATGAAAGAGACAATGGTAAGAGGATGCCTGTAAATGATGGGCAGTGGCATCAGTTAACTCTGACTTACAGCAAAGAATTATCACAATTTTGTTTGTATTATGATGGCCATAATAAGGCTATTTATAATGTAGGATTTGATTTTACAAATAATGAATCCTTGGTGATAGGTTCACTAAAAAATGATTTTGATTATGAAAATAATTATTTAGCTGAAATTGAAAGTGGGGCAAAGCAGTTACAAGTGATTGTGGACGAATTTAATAGTTTGGGTTTAGAAAGCGTGAAGAGTGACGAGTTTATCGATCTCATTGTTGATCCTGAAAGATTATTTGAGGAAAAACTTAAGAAACAAGGTGAATCAAATACAAATCAAAACGCGAAAAATCTTGAAAAAGTATTAGCCGAAAGAAAAAAGCTAATGCCAAATCCCTATACTGTCTTTCAAAATAGAGGATTAACCAACCTTAAACCGATAAGCAAAGTTTATTCATTGAAAGACAATAAGGTTGTCATCAATAAATCTGCAGCAAAGTCTTTTACGATGAGTGAAAAATTATATCCTTCAGATTTTGCGATGGATCAATTATCTGTTTGGGAACGAGTGATTAGTGCAGAAGAAGTAATGGATAGCTATTCAAAAATTCAGAAAACCAGGCCTTTTAAATTTGCTGAAAATCTTAAAGAATTAACTATCGGTGTTTGGAATATCTGGCATGGAGGAAAACACTTCGACACTCAAAAAGATAGGGCGGATTCACGTTTATGTATTACAGAAATACTGAAAGAAAACGATGTAGATGTTATTTTGATGCAAGAAACTTATTCATCTGGTGATTTTATAGCAGCTGAATTAGGATACTATTTCGCAACTACATCCGATTGGGATTACTGCTATCAAGGAGCCAACATATCTGTAATCAGTCGTTACCCGATCAAAGAAATAAAAGTGTCCAAAGAAACTGAATTCAATAATGTGGCCGTGAAGCTTGCTATAAGCGAGACTCAGGAAATATATGCCATGTCGAACTGGTATGGAATGGCACAGTTCCCTGCTGTCTTTGAATTCCATAAATCCAGGTTTGATAACTCGGACAAAATACCCATTGTGTTCGGAGGAGATTTTAATGCTGTTCCCCACACAGATGGAGGAAAAAGTCCGGCTTCCGAAAAAATGCTGGAGGAAGGATTTACCGACGCTTTCAGAAGTTTATATCCTGATGTTAAAGAGTATCCTGGGGCCTCACATCGAAGTGGAAGAAGAATTGATCAACTTTATTATAAAGGGAAAGGACTGAAGAATACTTCAACAAAAGTTATTACATCATGGCCCACCGGATTTCCTTCAGACCATTTCTTAATTGTATCTACATTTGATCTGAATTATTAGGTTTATCAATATCAACACAGTTCCTTATTAATCGAATACTGATAAGTGCAGTGAGGAACGCACAAACCGCATACGGTTGCCGCTGGGGAAAAAGATGGTTATCGTGATTTCTCAATCCAGGAAACATCACAACTCGAACAATTGTATCAACTACCCGTCATCGAGGACCAGGCGGCAGGTGCGATAGCAGAAACCGCATCATAAGCATGTGCAGGTGCAGCGATGTGCCTTTACCCGCCCGGATTCCGTGATTGCGGTTGGGATAGGTCATGTAGTCGAACGACTTGCCCAACTCGATGAGTCGATCCACAAGCCCTTCCGTGATCTCAAGGTGAGTGTTGGTTTCTCCTGTGCCGTGGATGATCAGGAGGTCTCCTTTTAAGCCTTCGGCAAAATTTATAGGAGCGGACTGGCTGTAGCCCTCAGGATTCTCCTCGCGGGTCCGCATGTAGATCTCCTGAAACCATGCATTGTAGAGATGCGGCTGCGGTTTAGGCGCAACGGCGATCCCGACATGATAGACATCCGGTTTCCGGAACATGGCATTTAGAGTGTTCGAACCACCTCCGCTCCAGCCCCAGATACCCACTCGGGATAAATCCACAAACTGCCGGACACGACCGAGTTCCTGCAATCCTAACACCTGTTCCTCGGTTGACAACGGACCAAGACTGGGAAAAACCGCTCGCCGCCACGCGGCCCCTTTGGGTGCTGGTGTGCCACGGCTGTCGATAGACACAACAAGATATCCGAGGTCCGCAATCGTGCGGTGGTAAATGTTTCTGGTGGACCAACTGTCCAGCACAGTCTGACCGTGGGGCTCGCTGTAAACATATACAAAAACAGGATACTTCTTGGAAGGATCGAAGTCGTGTGGCTTGATCATATATGCATCCAGTATAATGTCGTCACCTATATCAAGTTTGAGGAACTCGGTTGGCTGGAGAATCAAAAGCTGTAATTTATCGAACAGCTCGTCATTGTCTTCGAGCACCCGCACGACCTTGTGCTCAGGCAGCTGCACAAGTTCTATGACCGGAGGAGTATCAAATGTCGAGTAAGTGTGGAACGCCCACTTGGCATCAGGAGAGAAATTGTAATTGTGTGTGCCGGGCTGGTCGGAAGGCGTTATCTTTTCTGGCGATCCCATACCGTCAAGCTGCACACGATAGAGATACCTCTGGGTCGCGTTGTCAGGTGAGGCAAAGAAATAAAACCAGCCTCCAGCTTCGTCTATTTTGCCCCGTCCGATGATGTCGAAATCACCGGGCGTCAGGAGAGCTTGCTCCACTCCTTCACGGGAGAAAATAAAAGCGTGACGCCAGCCGTCCTTTTCGCTGATCAGGACGAATGAACGGCCATCGTTTATCCATTCCAATCCTGCATTCGTTCCATAGCTGGCAAGAATCCAGGCAGGATCGGATTCATGGAAGATGCGAGTGATCGTTCCAGCGCAGATGTCAGCGATAAGGAACTCGCGTTCATCCCGGGAACGGCTCAATTTTTCCACCAGGATATCATGGGAATTTCCGGCCCAGCTGACCTCTTCAAAATAGAAACCCTCTGCTGGTTCAGGAATGGAGAGCCAGCGTGTCACACCCCCTTGGACATTGACAACGCCAACACGAAGCGACGAGATGGTTTCGCCTACTCTGGCAAAACGGACCTCTCTGACCTCCGGATATGAAGGATCTCCTGGAACAAGCATTTGCCTCAACCGGACATCGGAAGAATCAGACTCCACGAAAGCGATATGCTTCCCATCTGGACTCCAGACTGCACGGCTGTTCGAAACTGAGCCGATGACCGCATTCTTTGTGAGAACCATTGTCTTTCCGTCGTGAATATCATAAGCGAAAAGGTTTCCCTCGTCAGAATAGAGAATGCGTTGGCTATCGGGAGAAATACTTATAAACCTGCCGGTACCTGCTTTCCGGAGTTTTCCTGAACGGCGATCAAGAATCCAGGTGCCAGAAACACGGACTTCAGCCTCATCAATGCTTCCCTGAAGGAGAATCCAGCTGCCGTCCGATGAAAACGCATATCTTCCGATCGCAAGAGGATCGGTGGCGCCCGAAGGAACAAGTTGCGACAAGGAGGCCATCACATTGCGTTTGCCGCCGGTGACATCATAGCTTATAAGTTCACGTTCATTTGCACCGGCAACTGGCTCCAAAACCGTATAATCCGAACCATCTCGGAACCAATCCCCCCGAAAGGACTTGGCATTGAACTCTCCACGCTCGTAGATCGCCCGTAGCCAATCTTTGGCTTCAGCTGGAACCACTTCCTGAAGATTCGATGGCTTGCTTTGATCCACTTTTGCATATGAAGCTATAGGGATTAAAGTCCCATGTAGCGCAAACACAGTTATTACTATCGATATAATAATCGAACATTTCCTCATCTCTCCCTCCTTAAATTAAAAATTGAGAACTCGATTGTACGCTAGGCCCTTTCTCTTTTATGCTATGTGTAGAAATCATAGGATTATTAATGTGTTTTTAATATATCATTATTTTGCTTATACAATAAATGAAACCTTCCTATATAGCCTTAGCAATGTCTATACATTCCTAGCTTTCTCAATCAACCTTTATTAAAGATTTGCGTCATCTCTCATGCCTTTTTTTTAAATCCTTTAATCTCAAATTCACTATCGTGCAACTGTGCCCAAACTGTGCCCAAAATTTGTCAGAAATAGGCAAATATATGCAATAATATCTAAGAATATCGAAAACCTAATGTCGCGAAAAATCAGCTCTCAACAGAGGTTACCCCTTATATTTTCCGCTTACTCTTTTTTTTATGCCTTTTACACACGGTAGAAGTCGTGGGTTCAAATCCCGCATCGCCCACCATTCATCTCATTTTATATCAATAACTTAGACAATTTCTTTGGCCTTGTAAAACATAGGTGTGCCCAAAACTGTGCCCAAATTCTGTTGATCATCTAATCAATACTAATACTTCCTACTCAAAGAGAAATGGCATGAAATATATACATTTAACGCCCTTCATTTCGCCTAATAATCGAATCAAGACATTTGAATTTGACACTCCCCTCATAAATACGCTAATATCGCAAAATGGGAAGGAAGGTCGGCATGAATTGCCCCAAATGTCAGGCTGAAATCTTGGATGATTCCCGCTTCTGCAGCAAATGTGGGGCACCAATCCATCCAGAAGACAAAGCTTTTCTGTCCCATACGCGAACTATCCTTAGGCCGATCGATGAATTGGTGCCTGGGAAAATTCTAGCTGGTAAGTACAAGATAATCGAGGTCGTTGGGAAGGGAGGCATGGGCATTGTCTATAAAGCTGAGGATGAAAAATTAAAGCGGAATGTTGCCCTTAAGTTTTTGCCTCCAGAGCTGATGGGAGACAAAGAAGCTAAACAGCGATTTGTTCTCGAGGCCCAAACCGCTGCCGCCCTCTCTCACCCTAACATCTGCACCATCCATGAGATCAATGATGAAGAAGATAAGTCTTTCATCGCGATGGAATATATAGAAGGACAAAATCTGAGAAAAGTAATAGACAAAGACCAAATCGAGATCGAAGAAGCTCTGGATATTGCCATCCAGGTGGCAGAAGGCTTACATGAGGCTCATAAGAAAGGGATCGTTCATAGGGATATAAAAAGCGCCAACATCATGGTGACAGAAACGGGGCAGGCCAAAGTAATGGATTTTGGATTGGCTAAGGTCAAGGGAGGGGCACTCCTAACAAGGGAAGGGACGACTCTAGGCACTGTAGCTTATATGTCTCCAGAACAGGCCAGAGGGGAAGACGTAGATAATCGGGCAGACATCTGGTCTTTAGGCATTGTTATGTATGAGATGCTCAGCGGCCAGCTACCTTTTATTGGAGAAAGAGAAGCTTCCATCCTGTACTCTGTAGTGCACGAAGAGCCCAAACCACTTGAAGCTCTAAAGCCTGATATTCCGACCGAAATCCAGCAGATCATAAACCGTGCTTTAAAGAAAAGACCTGAATCTCGTTATCAATCATCAGCAGAAGTGCTGAAAGATCTGAAGGAGTATCAGGACAGTCTGAAAGCTGCTGAGGATGGCGTTTTTAATCTCCGGTCATTTCTCCGGCTCATCCGTAGACCTGTTGTTACAATCCCTGTGGTTATTGTGGTCCTTG
Source organism: Candidatus Aminicenantota bacterium (assembly GCA_030617525.1). Classification (GTDB taxonomy): domain Bacteria; phylum Acidobacteriota; class Aminicenantia; order Aminicenantales; family Aminicenantaceae; genus JAUWVG01. Next base: position 6,097 of record JAUWVG010000105.1, read on the forward strand.
CCATCAGCCTTGCTGCTGTTTGGTTCTTAAACCGCCAGGCCAAAATCCGTTGGGCAAAGGAAGAAGCTCTCCCTGAGATTGAGAGGCTTTCTGAAGGAAATTATTTTATATTGGATTATGTCGTGCCATACAAACTCGCAGAGAGGGCAGAAAGATACATCCCCAATGATCCAAAACTTTCCGAGCTTTTTTCAAAATGTTCTGTGAGCATAAATATCAAAACAGAACCTCCAGACACAGAAATTTACATAAAAGACTATAAATCTGCAGATAGTGAATGGCAGTATTTAGGACTTTCTCCCATCGAAGGTATCAGAGTGCCTATTGAATTTTCTAGATGGATGATGAAAAAGGCAGGATATGAGACAGTTATGGCTGCATGCCCCACTTTCTACCTTGATTTTGCGAGAAAAAACTATTTCGTTCCAAATGACATCAGAAGAGTGTTGGATAAGAAAGGGGACATCCCAGAGGGGATGGTGCGAGTCCTGGGAACGGAAACAAATCTTGGGAAATTGGATGATTTTTTTATAGACGTGTATGAAGTTACGAATAGACAATACAAAGAATTTATAAACAGTGAAGGGTACATGAATAGGGTTTACTGGAAACATGATTTCATCAAAGATGGAAGGATTCTGACATGGGAAGAAGCCATAGCGGAATTTGTGGATCAGACAGGCAGGCCTGGTCCTGCCGCCTGGCAGGCAGGAGATTATCCTGAGGGACAGGATGATTATCCAGTTTCAGGAATCAGTTGGTATGAGGCGGCAGCGTATGCAGAGTTTGTGGGAAAAAGCCTGCCAACCGGATATCATTGGGATATCGCTAGAGGAGGATATACTCACTTATTACAAACTAGCTCCTCCTCCATTTTAGTTCCTATGAGTAATTATAAGGGCGAAGGTCCTGCTCCAGTGGGAAGCCATCAAGGCATGACTTCCTATGGAGCCTATGACATGGCTGGGAACGTGAGAGAATGGTGCTGGAACGAAGCGCAGAAAGGAAAGATCATCAGGGGCGGTGCCTGGAACGATAACACATACATGTTCGGGGATTGGAGCCAAGCCCCTCCTTTCGACCGCTCTCCCAAAAATGGGTTTCGATGCGCTCTCTATCTCGACCATGGCAAAATCCCAGAATCGGCTTTCAAACTAGTAACATTCAGTGAAACTAGAGATCTCTATAAAGAAAAGCCGGTTCCCGATTCTATTTTCGAGGTTTACATAGAGCAATTCTCTTACGATAAGACGGATCTGAATGAACGAGTGGAATCGAG
>JAUWVG010000002.1 GCA_030617525.1 Candidatus Aminicenantota bacterium
CTACGCTTGGTCAATATCAAATACCGGTGCCTTTTGTTTTCCGGGGGCTCTCGGTGATTCCGATTAAAATAAAATAAGAAATAGAAACAGAAAAAGTTTCTGGAAAAGTAGGAGATTTTTTTTATGAAAAAATTGCGTTATCTCTTAATTGGCCTGTTGTTGATCTCAGCTATGACAGCGTTCGCGGTTATCCCTCAAAAATGGGTACTGATAAACTTTAGCGATTTCCTTTCTGGAAAATTTGAAGGTATTTCTGTCACCTATGACGGTGTCCTCTCTCTTTCTCCCAAAGAAGAGATTTTCGAGGGTCCTGACGAGGAATTTTATCTGTCATTCCTCATTGATGCGGACGGGTCATCATTTCTCGGGACCGGCCATGATGGGAAGGTCTATAAAGTGACTCAGAATGGAAAGTTTGAACTGTACTTTCAGGTGCCGGAAATGGATATCACTTGTCTGGCCTTGGATAGAAGAGGGAATCTGTTTGCCGGAAGCTCTCCAAATGGAAATATCTGGAAAATTACGGAACAGGGAAAAGGAGAGGTTTTCTTCAATCCTCAAGAAAAATACATCTGGGATCTCGATTTCACGCAAAATGGAAATCTGCTGGCCGCCGTTGGAGAGGGTGGTGGAATCTATGAAATAACTCAGGATGGCGAAGGTGTTCTCATTTTTGATGTGGAGGAGAACCATATTCTCTGTATGATGTGGGATGAGGAAAAAAATCTTATCGCCGGAAGTGGGGGGCGGGGATTACTCTATCGTCTCACTGGGGGTAAAAAAGCGACTGTCCTTTATGAATCTCCATACGAAGAAATAAAGAGTATTACATTAGATGAGGATGGTAACATCTATGCTGCCTGCGGGGGAAAAATTGTCCAGCCGAAGCCAGACAAGAATACTATTGTTCCATCGGGTGCCGCTGCGGATGTCACCATTACAGTGTCCGCGGAAGCTGTAAGTCCAGTGCCAGCGGTTCTCCTTGGGGACAATCAGCCCAGCTCGCTCTATAAGGTCAGTCCGGAAGGTATTGCCAAAACATTGTGGCAGTCAAACGAAGAATTGATTTACTCCATGCTTTGGAATAAGCAGAAACGACAGCTTCTCTTTGGGACGGGCAAAAATGGGAGAATATATGCGATCGAAAAGAATGAAAAAGTGTCTCTTATCAATCAAAGAGATTCTGAGCAAGTCTATCTCCTCGAGCCTTTCGGCAGCAAAATATACACATTAGCGAACAATCCCGCAAGTTTTTTAGTGCTTCATCCCGAGCAGAGATTCGATGGAGTTTACACGAGCCGGATTTTTGATACGAAGAATATATCCTCCTGGGGAAAAATCGATTGGAAGTCCGAAGTACCCGATGGAGCTTCTCTCCAGATTCAGACGAGGAGTGGGAATTCTAAAGAACCCAACCAGACTTGGAGTGAATGGTCTCCGCCTTACAGCAATATCCAGGGAGAACAAATCTTGAGCCCTAAAGCGCGCTTTATACAGTTTAAGATTCTATTTAAAGCCCTTTCAGGAAGAGCCACACCCAGGTTTTATAATGCCACACTTTTTTATCTTCAGACGAACGTTCCTCCCCGTGTTTCCGGTGTCGAGCTTCTTCCTTCCAACGAAGTGTTCCTCAAACCTTTAAGCCAGGATGAAATCATTTGGGGGCAGCATATATCATTATCCGAAAAGGCCAAGAACAGCGATAAGACAAAAGTGTACATGGCTCCGAAAAAAGTCCAACGAAAGGGATTCCAGACCGTCGTTTGGGACGCGGAGGATAATAACGGAGATTCGCTTCTTTTTTCTATCTTTATCCGGAATGAGGAAAACAGCAAATGGCGTATGCTTAAAGAAAGTTGGACGGAAAAAATATTCGCTTTTGATACCCTTTCTTTTCCGGATGGGAATTATTTTATCAAGATAGAGGCGGGAGATTCCCCTTCAAACCCTCTTGGGATGGATTTAAAATCAGAAAAAATCAGCCGCCAATTGACAATCGACAATTCACTTCCCGTAATCAAAAATCTTCAGATAGACAGGAATAAAGACAGCGTTACAATTCGTTTCTTAACGGAAGATGCCTCTTCCTTTATCAAAGATGTTCAGTTTCTTATCCGTCCTGACGAGTGGAGGACGATATTTCCAAAGGATGGCATCTGTGATTCAAAAATAGAGGAATTTGAAGTGACAGTGCCACTGCCTTCAAAGGCCGATAACCTTATCACGATTAAAGTGAAAGATAGTCGGGATAATGTTGCCGTTGCCCGCCAAAACTTCTAATAACCACGAATATCCTGAATTATTCACGGGCCGAGGTTGCTGCAGATGCGAGACATCGGCCTATGAGATTGCCACGTCGCTTTGCTCCTCGCAACGAACGATCGCAGAGAGTGTGGTGACCTGACCTTGTCATCGCGAGCACAGCGAAGCGATCTCTACAAATGAGATTGCTTCGTCATTTCATTTCTCGCAATGACAGGCCGACATTTGAAAGAAACTGGACAACAAACAAAGTGATGTTCATGGATATTGCTAATAATCATGCTATCAAGTTGATATTTTTAAAGATAAATGAAGGTGTTGGCAGTTTTTATAAATAATTCAGATTATTTGACGCGTTCGAGGTACTTGTCATCCCGCGTATCAATGCGGAGAACATCTCCTTCTTTTATGAATTGAGGGACATTGATAGTGATGCCCGTCTCCAGGGTAGCAGGCTTGTTGCTTGCCGTTTGAGTGGCGCCCTTTAGAAAAGGTGCGGTCTTTACCACCTTGAGTTCGATAGTCATAGGAGGGTTGACTCCAACGGGAATGCCTTCGAACATCTCAATGGAGAATACCACGTTAGGTATTAAGTAGTTCAATGCGTTTCCCAGGGTTTCGGAGGTGAGGTGAATTTGCTCATAATTGGACAGATTCATGAAAATGTATTCATCCCCTTCCTGGTAAAGATATTCCATTTCTATCCCCTCGAGATAAGCCTGTTCAACACGGTCCTTTGAACGAAATCTATAGTCGCGCAGTGTTTTGTCTTTGAGCTTCCGGAGTTTAGTCTGGATGATGGCCTGTCCTTTTCCTGGAGTGATATGTGTAGTTTCAAAAACTTTATAGAGTTCCTCTTCGACTTTCAAAATCATGCCTTTTCTTACTTGTGTGGCATTAATCATAAGCCCTCCCAATGTGTCCTTTAAGATTCAACCCTGACTCCTTCTCCAATGTGTATGATAAAAGGTTTGGTGTCTAATCGCCTCAATGCCTCAACCACCTCTTCTGCTCGATTTGGCGAATATGCGAAGACACATCCTCCGCCTCCTGAACCGTTGCCTTTCCCACCTAAAGCTCCAGCCTGAAGTGCAGCATCGAGCATCTGGTCAATTTTTGGAGTGGATATTTTCAGGTAGTTATGGAGAACATCTTGCTGGCGGGAAAGAAGCTCTCCAAATCGGGCATGATCAAATGTTTCGGACTCAAAGAGAGATTCTCCTTCGGCCGTTAGATCCCGCGTGAGTAAAGTTCCTTTTAGTAGAGCTTTCTCTTCTTTATCCAGGCGCTCGATGTCTTCAATATATTCTTGCAGAGGCGAAGTGTTGAGTTGAAACTCCGTCCTCTCTTTCTGGATTTTCTCCACTCCATTGAGAACATTTGTTTTGATATACTCGAGGGTTCCAGTAGTGTTTTTCCTCTGTAGTGAGTCGGCTAAAACAAATGAGCCAAGAGTGTTTTTAAGTTGTCTGACCTGAAGCTGATTTTCGAAATGGATGGAGATCACGCCTCCTAGTGCGGAAGAGTAGTGATCCATTTTCCCACCGGGTTCTTTAAACTCAGCCACCTCTGCCATAAACGCCAGGTTTGCAATGGAATCTGAGAGTCCGGCTCTTCGATCATGAACAGCTTCCAGAAGGAATTTTGTCCAAGCTACAACAAGAGCAGAAGAACTGGCAGTTCCTGAATTGATAGGAATAGTTCCCTTGATCACGCAGTCCCAGCCGGAATCCGGGATCAAGCCGTCTCTCTTTAGGATATTGACTGCACTTTTCAAATAGTCTCGCGCTTTGCTGTATTCCAGTTCTTCTCCCAGCGGAAGGCATTCTTCTTCTCCGATATCCGGCATGTCGATGAGAATACGAGTATCACGATTCCTCTTTCCGGAGATGGTGATACGGAGATCGATAGCTGCCGCAATTATGGGAAGACTAAAGTAATCCTGATGTTCTCCGAACAGACAAATGCGTCCCGGAGCCGAAACTTTCAACTCATGTTCATTCATGCTTTCTTATTATGCAAAGTCAACTCTCCCTGTCAAGATATCGTTGGATTGAAAAGGAAGGGGAAGCATATACATTTTCGTGATTCTTATAAAGAGTTCTGGGAAGATGATGAGAAATCCGTATGGAGGACGAGCGGGCATGGTTCCTCCCCTGGAGGAGAGCGAGGAGGGAATCGAGCGAGTTTTCCTCGCTGGGGAAAACTACGCGTGATTTCTGGTCACTTTACAGAACTCATTCTTGAAATCACGGAAATGGAAATGGTTACGTTGACGAAGAGTTGATTTTGGCCGGATATTCTTTTATCCTGGCTCAAGAAGAACAATGACCGAAGTTTATTTTTTGGGAACAGGAGGTTGGGTTGCCACCCGGGAGAGAGACAACACGTCTTTGTTGATCCACCAAAACGAAAAACTCGTCCTTGTCGACTGTCCTGGAAGTGTTATTCAGAAAATTAAAAAAATCGATCTAAACCCGGATGCAATTGTTTCCGTTGTGATTACACATGTTCATCCTGATCACATTTACGGTCTGCCATCTTTGGTGCACAGCTTGATGCTTGTCGAAGGCACGATCAATCTGTACGGGAAAGAAGAGAGTATCCATTTTTGCCAAAATTTACTGGATCTTTTTCACCTTAGGGAAGAGAAGATAAAATGCCGGATAAATTTTATCCCATTGAGATCCGGGGAGGATTTTCATCTGCTCCCCTCACTTTCAGGCTCCTGTCTGGATGTGCCCCATCATCCTTCATCTCTTGCTTTTTCTTTTGAATTCAAAGATTTGAACAAAAGGCTTCTTTTTTCTGGAGATACACCCATTCACCCAGCAATTTTTGAGGAAGCCAGAGACATCGATTACCTTGTCCACGAATGCAGTGCACCCAAAAGATATTTTGATTTGTATCCCATTCTTTATGATATACATACCAATGCTTTTGACCTGGGCCGCTTGAGTCAAGAGAGCGGTGTGAAGTGTCTGATCCCCTGCCATATTTTTGGCGATCTTGAATTTTCCGAGTCAGAAATTGAACAGGAACTTCTTGAAAACTATAAAGGCCGTCTAGTTTTTCTGCATGATTTGGAGAAGATTATCATTTGATTGAAGTCGATCTTATTCTTATTAATGGAGCTGTCTGGACAGTCAATCCGGACCAGCCGTGGGCCGATGCCGTTGCGATCTCTGGTGAAAATATTTTAGCAGTTGGTTCTTCAAAAGCCATACAAAAGATGGCAGGATCTGCCACAAAATCTATCGATCTCAATGGTGCGTTCGTACTTCCGGGCTTTATTGATAGCCATACACATTTTTTAAACGGAGGATTTTCTCTCTCCAGTATTCAGCTGTATGAGATAAAAAGAAAAGAGGCTTTTATCGCGAAGATCAAAGAGAGGGTAGGCTCTCTTGGGAAGGGGGAATGGATTCTCAACGGGGACTGGGACCATCAAAAATTCGATCCTCCACAGTTGCCTCATAAGAGTTGGATCGATTCTGTTACACCGGAAAATCCTGTTTGCATCAACCGTTATGACGGGCATATGGTCCTGGTCAATACGGTCGCACTGAGGATGGCGGGCATTACCAAGGATACTCTTTCTCCCGCAGGGGGAGAAATCATCAAAGACAATTTAACCGGAGAACCAACAGGGATCTTGAAAGATGCAGCTATGGGATTTGTTTCCCAGTACATTCCTGAATATTCCCTGGAAGAAAAAGTGAAAGCTGCGGCTGCCGCCTTGAATTATGCGGCTCAAATGGGAGTGACCACAATCCATGATATGAATTACGAGGAAAGCGCATTGGCGTTGGAACAGCTCTTTAGAGACAAAAAACTAACGGCTCGCATCCATGGGTATACTCCTATATCTCAACCTGAATATCTGCCGGCAGTCAAATCAAATATCCCTCCAAATCAGTTTTATTTAACATGGGGAGGATTAAAAGGGTTTATTGATGGTTCGTTGGGATCGGATACGGCTTGTTTTTTTGAGCCGTATACCGACAATCCTTTGACTTCTGGTCTTTTGGCTCCGGATATGTTTCCTGATGGGGAGATGGAAAACCGTATTTTGCAGGCCGATAGAGAGGGGCTTCAACTGGCTGTCCACGCGATTGGTGATAAAGCGAACCACATCATCTTGGACATCTTTGAAAGAGTCATAAAAAAAAATGGAGCACGCGACAGGAGGTGGCGGATAGAACATGCACAGCATCTTCTTCCCGAAGACATGAATCGATTTGTTGAGCTTGGAATTCTGGCGTCCATGCAGCCCTATCACGTTATCGATGATGGCAGGTGGGCAGCGAAAAAAATTGGGCAAGACCGGGCTCGATACACATACCCTTTCCAATCCCTTCTGGACAAGGATGCGGTTTTGGCCTTCGGATCGGACTGGACGGTGGCCCCGATGAATCCCCTTCTGGGAATTTACGCTGCCGTAACACGAAACACGCTTGACGGAAAAAATCCCGAAGGCTGGTTTCCGGAACAAAAAATTTCCTTGGAGGATGCCATCAGAGGGTATACATTAAACGGAGCTTATGCAGAGTTTGCAGAGGACAAGAAAGGCTCGCTTGAAGAAGGGAAATATGCTGACATTGTTGTACTCCAAAATAATTTATTTGAGATTCCTCCTTCCGCTATACCGCAAACCCAGATTTTGAAAACAATCGTTGGAGGGAATATTGTCTATAAAAGGTAGCGAATAAAAATGGTCTTTGTATATTTTGCAGCACTCATATTCTCTTTTGTGATTTTATTTAAGACTGCGGATTATTTTGTTAGAGGCGCTTCAGGAATTGCCGATGTCTTTAAAATTCCTAAATTGATCATTGGCATTGTGCTAGTCAGTCTGGCGACCACGGCTCCTGAATTCAGTGTTTCTGTGATAGCCGCCATTCTTGGCAATCTGGAAATCTCGCTGGGAAATGCGGTAGGGTCTGTTATTTGTGACGACGGCATTGCTATTGCCATGGCGGCGCTATTTGCTCCAGCCGCTATATTGATCAACTGCCGCATCCTCAAATTCACGGCTGTTTTTCTTATTTCCATCGACATTTTTGTGTATCTCCTCATCAGAAATGGTGTTATCGGACGGCTGGAAGGTGTTCTCTTTGTTTTGATCCTTGTGGTCTATTTCGTTATTGTCCTTAAAAATCCGAACTACCGGATGGATGTTTCCGGAGAAGATAAAACCTTTTCACCCGCTGAACAAGAGGATCATTTATTGAAAAGAAAAGCTGAAATCAGGAGATGTGTTTTTCTGTTGGCGGGAGGAGTTTCAGGTGTGATACTGGCCAGTTTTATCGTCAATTGGTCGGCCGTCCATATAGCAGAATATTTTTCCATATCAGAGACTGTGATCGGTTCAACAATTGTGGCCATTGGAACCTCCATCCCAGAAATAGGAATCTGCATCACTGCGGCAAGACGGGGAGAGGGAGAGATTGCCGTTGGGAATATCCTTGGAGCCGATGTGCTGAACATTCTCTGGATTATCGGAGTCGCAGCGATTGTCAGACCTCTTCATGTTGAATTGGCAGTCATCAATTTCACTTTTCCCTATATGATCCTCATCGTTGCGGTTATGCTGGTCTGTATGAGAATTGGCTGCCGGCTGGGCAAGGTGAAAGGACTGATCCTCTTTTCCATGTATCTTATTTATCTGGGATTAATGGTCGTGTTTTTTACATAATATCATTTAAGAAGAAGGATTCGAGGGGTCAAGGATCCAAGGGGTCGAGTGATTTGATTAAAATTATAAAAAATGAAAGATTGGAAGAGTGTTATTAAAACATATATTAAATTCTTAAAAAAACACTTGAACCCTTGAATCCTCGAATCCTTTGCATAAACTACATCAACTAATCGGGAGAAGAACCAAAAATAATTATTTCATATCGGAAACATATTGACTCAAATATTTAATCTGATATTATAATCTGTCTCTTATATCTATGGAGGTTATCATGAACATTGGAGTTGTTAATGAAAGCTCCAAAATTGAAAATAGAACGGGCCTTACTCCCAGCAGTGTTTCTCTGCTTGATGAAAGAGGCCATACTCTCTATGTGCAGGCAGGAGCAGGGCTGAAATCCGGCTATGCCAATGAAGAATACACGTCGCAGGGAGCAAAAATTGTCTTCACAAAAGAAGAAGTTTTTGGGCGTTCCGATGTGGTCCTCAATATTTCTCCGCTCAATGAAGAGGAAGCACAATTGGTCAGAACCAATCAGATCCTCTTTGGCTTTCATCATCTGGCAGTTGCCGGCAAAAAAAATGTTGAAAATCTCATAGACAAAAACGTCACTGTCATCGGTTATGAGATCGTTCAGGATGAGAACGGGTCCCTTCCTTTCATTGAGAGTTTGAGTGAAATCATGGGACAGATGTGTCTTGTGATCTCTGGTCATTATCTCCAAACCAGTCAATCAGGCAGAGGCATTGTTATAGGTGGAGTTGTGAGTGTGCCTCCTGCAACAGCGGTCATCATCGGGAGTGGGATTCTTGCCCGATCTGCGGCCAGAGCCATGCTGGGTGCAGGAGCTCATACGATTGTTTTGGGAACGAGGATGAATCGACTCCGGGAGCTCACGGACATGACGTCCGGTCGTCTTGCGACACTATTTGCCAGTAAATACAACCTGGCGAGGATGACCAAAGTGGCCGATATCCTTATAGGGGCTGTGCTGCGGCCGGGTGAGAAGGCGCCCATGATGATCACTCGAGACATGGTGAATTCTATGAGAAAGGGCTCTGTTCTAATTGATTTGGCTATCGATCAAGGAGGTTGTGTCGAGACAAGCCGTCCAACAACTTTGGAACAGCCGACTTATGAAGATGAAGGAATTATTCATTATTGTGTGCCTAATATCACATCAGCAGTCAGCCGAACATCATCCAAAGTGCTATCCAACCTTGTGACGCAGTATTTGATCGAGATTGGAGAAATGGGGATCGAAAAAGTTTTAGAACACAATCCAAATCTGGCGGGAGGAGTTTATATTCACGGCGGAAAGATTGTGAAAAAATCAATTGCCGAGAGGTTTGGCCTCAAATAATAAGAGCTGGTGAGTTTAAGTATGAACAATGAAAAACTAGAGAAAATTATCGACAGTTCAAGGACAGATCAAAAAGAGCTAATCCATATTCTTCATGATGTTCAATCAGAATATGGTTACATTCCTCCTGAAGCCGTCACGGCCATTTCCAGGCGCCTGAAAGTTTCAGAAAGTGAAATATTTGGCGTCCTGACGTTCTATAACGCGTTCAGCCTGACACCAAAGGGCGAGCATGTTATGACCGTATGTATGGGAACGGCATGTCATGTCAGGGGAGGCCCGCAGATTGTTGAAGATATCGAGCGAAAACTGGATGTGAAGGTGGGAGAGACAACAGCGGATAATAAATTCACTCTCGAAACCGTCAATTGTATCGGCTGCTGTGCCATCGGACCTGTTGTCGTCGTTGACGAAAAATACTATTCCAATATCACTCTGAATAAAATCGATCCAATTATTAACGAATACAAAGAGGATAAGTCATAATCATGGAGAAAATTAGTCATCCCAATCAATTGTTGGAATGGAAAAGCGATGTGATTGCCAACCGTCCTCCGTACGTTAAGACAATCGTTATTTCTTCCGGAACTTGCGGGCAAGCCAGCGGTTCTCTGCCGGTCATAGAAGCCTTGGAACAGGAATTGTTGAAAAGAAATCTCAAAAATAAGTTCGAGGTCAAGATTACAGGTTGCCATGGATTTTGTGAGATGGAACCCAATTTGATCATTTATCCGGATGGGATATTTTATAAAAAACTGAAGCCAAAAGATGTCCCGAAGATCGTTGAAGAAACACTTCTCAACAACAAGATAATACCTTCATTGGTCTTTGAAGAGGCAAGAACAAAGGAAAGAATTTACGAGCAGGAGGAGATCCCTTTTTATAAAAAACAGAAGAGACTGCTGACGGAAAATAACTTCAAGATCGATCCTACAAAAATCGAAGATTATGTAGCTTTGGATGGATACCAGGCTTTGAGCAAAGTTTTGTTCAACATGACATCAGAGGAAGTTATCGAGGACATCATCTCTTCAGGTTTGCGAGGGCGGGGAGGAGCGGGATTTCCTGCAGGAAAAAAGTGGGAAATCTGTTATCGAGAAGAATCCCAAGAAAAATACATCATCTGTAATGCTGATGAAGGGGATCCGGGTGCTTACATGGACAGAAGCCTGCTTGAAGGGAATCCTCATAGTGTCATCGAAGGAATGACAATTGGAGCCTATGCTATAGGAGCCTCGGAGGGTTTTATCTATGTTCGGGGGGAGTATCCTCTGGCCGTCCGTCATGTGACCAATGCGATCAATCAGGCGAGGGAAAAAGGTTTTCTCGGGACATCGATCATGGGATCTGAATTTCAATTCGATATCCAGGTGATTGAAGGTGCAGGTGCATTTGTTTCGGGAGAAGAGACATCTTTGATGGCTTCGATAGAAGGGCGTCGTGCTTTTCCGAGACAGAGGCCTCCATATCCTGCCCAGAAAGGTTTGTGGGATAAGCCCACCAATATCAATAATGTAGAAACTTGGGCAAATATTGCTCCTATCATAAGAAATGGAGCGGAGTGGTATGCAGGGATTGGAACCAAGGGGAGTAAAGGAACAAAGATATTTTCTCTGGTCGGAAAGATCAATAATACCGGCCTTGTCGAAGTCCCCATGGGAATCACATTAAAAGAGATCATTTATGATATCGGTGGAGGAATCAAAGATAATAAAAAGTTTAAAGCTGTTCAAACCGGTGGCCCCTCTGGAGGATGTATTCCTGCAGAGAAATTGAACCTTCCTATTGATTACGACACCTTGGCAAAAGCCGGTTCGATCATGGGATCAGGTGGAATGATCGTCATGGATGAGAGCACGTGTATGGTCGATATCGCCAAATACTTTCTCACCTTCACACAGGAAGAATCCTGTGGAAAATGTGTTCCATGCCGGATTGGGACCAGACAATTGTTTGAAATCCTCAACCGTATCACACAAGGCCGGGGTGAAGAAGGGGATATAAAGAAATTAAAGAGCTTGGCCAAAACCGTCAGCTCAGGTTCTCTGTGCGCTCTTGGACAGACGGCTCCCAATCCCATTTTGACGACATTGAAGTATTTTCTCGAGGAATATGAAATTCATATTAAAGAGAAAAGCTGCCCTGCACTGGTTTGTAAAGATCTCATCATTTATTACATCGAACCCAAAAAATGTGTAGGCTGTCTCCTCTGCTTAAAAAGCTGCCCGGTGGATGCGATTTCGGGAGAGAGGAAAAAACTCCATGTTATAGACCACGATCTCTGCATAAAATGCGGGGCATGCTTGGAAGTCTGTCCACCTAAAGTGAGTGCTGTTTCGAAATACACGGGAACAAAAAAAGAAAAATTGATGAAAAAGACTTCTCCGAAAAGAGTAAAAAAATGAAACTTGTTTTAAACGGCAAAGAAATCGAATTTGAAGGCAGACAGACAATTCTCCATCTGGCCAGAAAAAACGGTGTTTTCATTCCTAGCCTGTGTGATCATGACCGGTTAACACCATTCTCCGGTTGCCGTCTCTGTCTCGTTGAAATCGAAGGTCGAAGGGGATTCCCTCCTTCCTGTGGGACATACGCAGAAGAAGGAATGAACATTAAGACCCACACTCCTCAACTCAAAAAACTGCGACAGCAGATTTTAGAACTCATTCTCTCCGAGCATCCCAGCTCCTGCTTGATCTGTTCGGAAAAAAAGGACTGTGATGACTACAAATCCACAATCAGGAAAGTTGGAGAGACCACGGGATGTGTCCTGTGTCCCAACAATGGACGATGTGAACTTCAGGAAGTCGTTGAAACTCTGGAGATAAAAAACGTCCATTTTCCTGCCCTTTACAGAGAATTTGAGGTCAAGAAGAAAGATCCGTTTTTCGACCGCAACTATAACCTTTGCATTCTCTGCGGACGGTGTGTGCGGATGTGTCATGAGGTACGGGGAGCTTCAGCCATTGCGTTTGTGCACAGAGGATCGAATGAAGTGATCGGTACGGTCTTTGATAAGACTCTTGTTGAGGCAGGCTGCCAGTTTTGTGGGGCGTGTGTTGATACATGTCCGACCGGGGCCTTGACCGAAAGGGCTTTAAAATATGAGACTCTCCGCGATGAGGAATCAAAAACGATTTGTCCCTTTTGTGGAATAGGGTGTGTGCTGGATGTGGATTTGAAAAATGGCAAAATATTAAGCACTCATCCGGCTAATGGCACGTCTCTGAATAGAGGACAGGCCTGTGTGAAAGGCCGCTTTATTTCAAAAGATGTTGTCTATACATCTAAAAGAATCACAGCTCCCAAAATCCGTAAGGGAAAAGAGCTGGAAGAGGTTGGTTGGGATGAAGCTCTTGATTTTGTCGCTCGAAAACTCAAGGCTTATAAGGGCAGTGAGTTAGCTTTGATCGATTCACCTCAGATGTCATGCGAAGACATTTACGTGAGCAGGAAGTTTTCTAAAGAGGCTCTCAAAACAAAGAATGTTGCTGTTTCTCCTGGATATGCTCCTCAATCCATCTATTCGTCCCTTATCATGAATAACTCCATGCAGTTTCCCCTGAATTTCAAGCTGAAAGACATCGCCAAAGCCCGGACCATATTCCTGATGGGAATAGATTTGACGGTTTCACATCCCATCGTCTGGCTGGAGGTGCTGGAGGCTGTAAGGAATGGAGCTAATCTTGTCGTTGTGAGCCCTACGGAACTTGCCTCCACTCGTTTTGCAACCCAGTGGTTACGCAATAAGGCTGGTAGTGAAATCCACTTGCTCGGCTATCTGTCGAAGATTATTTTAGAGCAGGAAGAAGCATTGGATTTACGGAGTATCGAGGGATATGAAACATTTCTCAAATCTTTGGTCAAGCTGTCTTTAGAAAACATGATGGAATGGACAGGTATAGATGAACAGCAGTTGAGAGATACAGCATTGTCTCTTCTCGAAGAGGGACCTGCCGCCTTCTTGTTTGGAATGGAGTTGACATCACTCAGTCAGAAAAATATGGGCGGTCTTGCTCTTCAGAACCTCGCTCATCTGACATCAGGACAACTTTATCCCCTTGGATTAGAAAACAATCAGAGAGGACATTTTGAGCTGACCCATCTTACCTCCAAAAAAGATAAGAAAATAGATAATATCAAACATTCTATGGAGGATGGCCAGATTAAAGCTCTGTATGTCATGGGGACTTTTCCCTGGCCAAAAAAGATACGGGCCGAATTTATTGTTTTTCAGGGCAGTCATGAGAATGACTTTTCGCAGAAGGCCGATGTTGTTTTTCCTGCGGCGACGTTTGCAGAAATGTGTGGCACCTATGTCAATATCGAGGGAAGGATTCAAAGGTCTTCTCCGGTCATTGAGCCTGTGGGAGAGGCCAAACCGGATTGGTGGATCCTTGCACAACTTGCGCAGCGGCTAAAGCGCCCCGGCTTCAACTACAAAAAATCAGCAGACATCTTGGTTGAAATCCAGAAAAACAATCCTGGACTTAAAAAAGCCTCTCCGGAAGATCTGAAAAAGGGGAAGGAAATTTTTGTCCAGGAAGGATTAGAAGCGGCATCCCAATTTTTCTCTCTTGAGTTCTCGCCATCGATTCCCAAGAAGAGCAAGAGATATCCTTTCCTTATGTTAAATGATTACAATCTGGATACCTACAGAAGTTTGTATCTTGGAGATGTGTCCAGAGGATTGGGGAAAATCAGGGATCCCGAATGGATTTCCCTCTGTCCTGAAGATGCGGAAAAAATTGGATTGGAGCACGGTGATAGCGTTAAAATATCGTCTGAACTTGGCAAAATGTCCGGCCGTGTAAGACTGACGAATACTGTTAGTGAAGGGATAGTCAAATCTAACTTTATCTGGAGTGAAAATCAAATATTTCACAAAATGATTCTCAAACCACTCGGTTCTGATGATTTTAAATCCATCCGGGTACTTCCAGTAAAAATTGAAAGAGGATAGTCATGCCAAAAATACTTCAAAGGAAGCGGTTGGTCCCGAATGTTCATCTTATCGAAATTGAAGCCCCTGAGATTGCCAGAAAGTGTAAACCCGGTCAATTCGTCATTATCATGCCCGATGAATTTGGGGAGAGGATCCCTCTGACAATCGGCGATTGGGACGAGGACAAAGGTTCGGTTACAGTCGTTTTCATCGTTGTCGGTACATCCACCCATAAACTGTCTCTCCTTGAAGAAGGGGATGAAGTCCCGGTGTTTGTGGGCCCATTGGGGAAAGTTTCCAAGATTGAGAAGTTTGGAACGGTCGTCTGTTCTGGAGGCTGTTTTGGGATTTCGGCCATCTACCCCATTGCCAGGGCCATGAAAAAAGCCGGGAACAAAGTGATTACCCTGCTTGATGTCAAGGCCAACTACCTCCTCTACTGGGAAGAGAAACTGAGAGCCGTTAGTGATGAGTTTTTTGTTTCGGCCAGAGACGACTTCTTTAACTGCAAGGATTACGTTCCTGACGTTCTGAAAAATATTGTAAAAAAAGAAAAAATCGACAGGGTCGTTTCTATTGGCTGCACATATTTGATGTATACATCTTCTCAAGCCACCCGGTCGAAAGGAATCAAAACCATAGTCAGCCTGAATCCTATCATGGTGGATGGGACAGGCATGTGTGGAGCGTGCCGTGTGACAGTGGATGGCAAAACTAAATTTGCCTGTGTGGATGGACCTGATTTTGATGGTCACCTTGTTGACTGGGAAGAGCTTTTTGCCCGGAGAAAATCTTATTTTGACGAAGAGATTCATTCTCTTAGTGATTGGGAAAAGAAAACTTTTCCTTAAGAAGTTTTTATAAAAAAGAGTGAGTGATGACGGAAAACAAAAAACAAATGCCTCAGGAGCTTAAAGAAAAGCTCAGAGCTGGATTCAATCTTGAGTGGCGGAAGGAGCTGCGAAAATCTATTCCTGTCAAAGAAAGGATGAAGCTCTCTCGGAAAAAAATGCCTGAAAGGAATCCTGATGAGCGCAATACGGATTTTACTGAAGTGAACCTTGGTTTGGATCTAAAAAAGGCTCAGGAGGAAGCCCAGCGGTGTATGGATTGTGCCAATCCTCAATGTGTGATGGGTTGTCCTGTTGGGATCGATATCCCCTCCTTTATCAAGCTCATTGAAATCGGAGATTTTGTCAAAAGTATTCGTGTGCTTAAAGAAACGAATGGTCTTCCCGCGATTTGTGGGAGAGTCTGTCCCCAGGAGACTCAGTGTGAGGATGTGTGCACGATGAAGAAGGGGACGGGAATTCCAGTGGCCATCGGGAATTTAGAACGCTTCATCGCCGATTATGAGCGTGAGCAAGGTGAAATGTTTATCCCTGAGCTGCCTCCGCCGACAGGGAAAAAAGTGGCGATTCTCGGTGCCGGTCCTGCAGGTTTAACGGTGGCCGGTGATCTGGCGAGAAAGGGCCACAAAGTCACAATATTTGAAGCCCTTCATGTCGCTGGGGGTGTTTTGGTCTATGGAATTCCTGAATTCCGGCTGCCAAAAAAAATCTTAAAAGCGGAAGTTGACTACCTTATAAAATTAGGCGTTGAAATCAAAACAAACTTTGTGGTGGGGAAAACGGCCACTATGGAAGATTTAAAAAAAGAAGGCTATAATGCCTTTTTTATCGGAACTGGTGCCGGGCTGCCGAATTTTATGCGGATTCCGGGAGAAAATTTGATCGGTGTCTACTCGGCCAACGAGTATCTTACGCGCGTTAACCTCATGCATGCGTATGCTTTTCCCGAGTATGACACGCCGGTCTTTCTCGCGAAAAATGCGATTGTGCTTGGTGGAGGAAATGTGGCCATGGATTCGGTACGGACAGCCAAGAGGCTGGGTGCAAAAACATCGACAATCGTCTACCGTCGTTCGAGAGTAGAGATGCCGGCGCGGGTCGAAGAGGTCCATCATGCCGAAGAGGAGGGAATTAAATTTCACTTCCTGACAACTCCAACAAGATTTATCGGAGACGACAACGGACGTTTGAAAGCCATGGAATGTCTCAAGATGGAGCTGGGAGAGCCGGATTCATCAGGCCGCCGCCGCCCCATTCCCATTGAAGGCTCGGAATTCATCATGAACTGTGATATGGCGGTCGTGGCCATCGGAAACAGCCCCAATCCTCTCATCCCACAAACCACACCAGAGCTCAAGGTTGGAAGATGGGGGAATGTCGAGGTCGATTGGGAGACTATGGCCACAAGTATGGAGGGAGTTTTTGCAGGTGGCGACATCATTCGAGGAGGTGCGACGGTCATTTTAGCCATGGGTGATGCCAGAGTTGCAGCAAAAGAAATAGATAAATATTTGTCAACAAAAAAAGTCCAAAAGAAAGTTCCTAAAAAGAAAAAATAATTTTGGTCATTTAGATTTATTTTTGAGAGGAAAAAAATGCCTTGGGTCGATGATTACAAAAAAAAACTTGTTTCGGCAGAAAATGCTGTTGCAGATATAAAGAGCGGAGATCGGATCTATATCAGCGGGAATGCAGCGACGCCATATGTTTTGATGAAAGCTTTGGCTTCCAGAAAGGATGAACTCAAGGATATTGAACTCGTTCATGTGCTCCTGGTTGGCAAAGATCCTCTGTCAAGCCGGGAAATGATTGGGCATTTCCGGCACAATTCTCTGTTTGTAGGTCCGGCGGACAGGCAGGCGATCAATGAGGGAAGGGCTGATTATATACCGATTTTCCTGCATCAGATTCCCAACCTTTTCTATTCCGGTCAAATGCCGCTGGATGTTGCATTGATCCACACATCCCCGCCTGATGAACATGGATTTATGAGTTTGGGCGTAGAGGTTTTGGCCTCAAAGGCAGCCGTGGAAAAAGCAAAAGTAGTGATCACTCAGGTTAATGAAAAAATGCCGCGCATTTTAGGAGATTCTTTTGTGCATGTTTCCAGAGTGGACAAAGTGGTGGAAATTTCAGAGGAATTACCACAGCTTGAAAAAAAACCTTTTACAGAAGTGGAGCGGAAAATAGGGCATTCCATTGCTGCACTTATTGAGGAGGGTTCCACCCTTCAGTTGGGAATTGGTGGCATTCCGGACGCTGTGCTCTCGGCTTTGAATGGGAAAATGGAACTTGGCGTTCATACAGAAATGGTATCAGATGGAGTCATGGACGCTATCGAGTCTGGCATTGTCACCGGAGCCAGGAAATCATTCCATCCAAATAAAGTGATATTGACTTTTATTCTTGGATCTAAAAACCTGTATGAATATGTGGATAATAATCCTATTTTTGAAGCCCACCCGACAGATTACACTAATCATCCCTTTAATGTTTCTCGAAACGACAAAATGATTGCCATAAATTCCGCCATCGAGGTGGATATTTCAGGGCAGGTTTGTTCGGATTCGATCGGGACGTATATTTACAGCGGATTCGGTGGACAGGTGGACTTTATTCGAGGCGCCGCTCATTCCAAGGGAGGGAAGCCTATCATCGCCCTGCCTTCGACGGCAAAACAGGGGGAAATGTCGAGAATTGTCCCATACTTGAAGCAGGGAGCCGGAGTTGTCACAACGCGGGCTGATGTCAAATACATTATCACAGAATACGGTGTTGCTTATTTACACGGAAAGAACCTGCAGGAGAGAACAATAGCATTGATCAATATCGCTCATCCTGATTTCAGGGATGATTTGATCAAAGAGGCAAAAAACCGAAATCTTCTCCGATGAAGCAAACACATCTTTTTTCGGAACAAGACGGACATATCGGGACGGATGAGTCAGGGAAGGGGGATTATTTTGGCCCTCTTGTGGTTGCCGGAGTCTATCTTCCTGATGATCAAAAGGATGTGCTTCTGGAATTAGGAGTCAAAGACAGTAAAAGAGTCACTGATAACCGTGCGCAAATACTGTCTGATCAAATAAGAGAAGGGTACAGACACACTCTGGTGGTTATTGGACCGGAAAAATATAATGAGCTCTATGCAAAATTCAAGAATCTCAACAAGCTGCTTGCGTGGGCACATTCACGGGCGATCGAGAACATACTGGAAGAAGTCCC
Source organism: Candidatus Aminicenantota bacterium (assembly GCA_030617525.1). Lineage (GTDB taxonomy): Bacteria > Acidobacteriota > Aminicenantia > Aminicenantales > Aminicenantaceae > JAUWVG01. The sequence goes on from JAUWVG010000002.1 coordinate 18,348, forward strand.
GTGCTTTCTTGCGATAACAGATCAGTTCGGAGACGAGCGGTTTGTGATTAATGCCTTAATGACAAAAGGGAAAAATATCGAACTTATCCAGAGGCCTAAGGCTGAAGAAGATATGGCTGTTGCCGCGGCGTCCATTCTTGCACGGGCCGAATTTTTAAGACGTATGCATCTTTTATCACAAGAATTTGGAGCGGAAATTCCAAAGGGATCCTCAGCGAGATCTGAGGAAGTGGGCGTTGAATTGGTAAAGGTACACGGTCCTGAGATCCTGAATAAAGTCGCAAAAAAACATTTTAAACTCACCCAAAGAATTTTTAATGCCCTCGGATAATCTTCAAGGAGCAAGGGATGGCGAAAGAAACAAAAAAACTCTTTCATGAAGATGTTTATAAAATTGAATTTGAAGCTAATGTTGTTGAGAAATATCATAAAGAACAAAAGTTTGTTTTTGTCCTGGATCAGACATGTTTCTATCCGGAATCCGGGGGGCAGCCTTCGGATAAAGGGACTCTGAACGGAGTGGAAGTCGTTCATGTTGAGGAGAGGAAGGGGGAAATTCTTCATGTTCTTAAAAAAGATATCTCTGAGAACAAGGTGTTCGGGAAGATCGATTGGGAAAAGCGCTTTGACCATATGCAGCAGCATGCCGGGCAGCACATTTTATCACAAAGTCTATTTGAGCTGTTCCAAGCAAAGACTCTTTCCTTTCATTTGGGAGCACGGTCATCCACTATAGAATTTGATTTGAGAGAAATTTCCGATGAAGAGAGTCAAAGGGTCGAGGACAGAGCCAATTCGATCGTGTTTCAAGACAGAGAAATTAAAAGTTATTTTGTTTCGGAAATGGATGTCGAAAAAATCCCGTTGAGGAAACCCTCACAGAAGAAAGGCCTCATTCGTGTCATTGAAGTCTCTGATTTTGATTATTCTGCCTGTGGAGGGACACACCCAAGTAAAACGGGCGAGATTGGCCTGATTAAAATTCTCAAGTGGGAGAGGATAAGGAATAATATGAGATGTGAATTTGTCTGTGGGAGACGGGCGCTTCTGGATTATTCTTTAAAGAACAGCATCCTGCGGCAGATCGCCGTGCACTTGACAGTGAGCGAGAAGGAAGTTCCCACCTCTCTTGAGAAACTTTCGTCGGAACTTAAAGACCAGAAAAGAAAAAATAAAAAAATGTGGGATAAGCTCCTCCAATTTGAGGCACAAAAAATGGTTCAAGCCGCAGAGGGGCTTTTTATTAAGCAAGTTTTTTCAGAAGGCACAAATGATGAAACAAAACGTTTAGCCATAAACATCATAAATGGCGGCGAATTCATCGTCCTTTTTGGGCTGAAGCTGGAAAACTGTGGTCATCTTATTTTAGCCTGCTCGGAGAGTCTGGGTATCGACATGAGGGATTTGATCCCTATTGTTTCACCTTTGGTAGAGGGGAGGGGAGGCGGAAGCCCATCCCTTGTGGAAATTTTCACAAAAAACACCGAGAACATCGAAAAAGCCCTCGATCAAGCTTTTCAACATTATTCGTAGCGGAGGGCGACGATTGGGTCGAGGCTGGCGGCTTTTTTTGCAGGGAATATTCCAAAAAACAGTCCGATTGAAACCGAGACAGAAAACCCGAGAAAAACGGACCATGAAGTCACCGTTGCCGGGAGAGGGGTGGCGGAATTGATGACAAAGGCTATACTAAAGCCAATCAATATTCCCAGAATCCCCCCGGCACCAGTAACAAAGATGGCCTCCATTAAAAATTGTTTCAAAATATCCGATGACCGGGCTCCGAGAGCTTTCCGGATGCCGATTTCTCTGGTGCGCTCTTTGACGGAAACCAGCATGATATTCATGACTCCGATTCCACCTACCAGTAATCCTATAGATGAAATTAAAATCATGACCAGATACACGGCTCCGGTAATCTGATTGTAGAGATCGAGAGCGGAATCCTGTGTGCTGATTGAAAAATCATTGGGTTCTCCGAAACCAACTTTTCTTCTCTTGCGCATCACATTGATAATTTGTTCCATTGCCTCTAGGAGATATCCGTCCTTATTGGATGTGGCTATGAATTCCATATACAAAGGATCGTAAGGAAAAACCTTCATTAAAGTTGTCACCGGAATTCCGACAAAGTTATCCTGTGACTGGCCGAGGATAGTTCCCCTTTCTTCGAGAACTCCTACCACAGTGAATTTTTCCGGTCCTATCCTGATCTCTTTTCCCAAAGCAGCCGTATGAGGAAAAAGTGTCTCTGCCAGTGCCGAACCCAGTACGCAGACCTTGGCGCGGTGTGTCACATCGGTTTTGCTCAAGAACCTTCCTTTTTCAGGAAGATAAACGGTCAATACATGAGGCCATTGCTCATTCATTCCCAGGATTAGAGCATCCTGGCTTTCAATATTTCGATATTTTATGGGAATGGCAGTAAATATTTCAGCGGGAAGCTGTATGGCTACGGTATCGATAAGGGAGCATTCTTCCTCAATGGCAAGAGCATCGTTAAAAGTAAGGTCTTTTCTCTGGCGAATTTCTGCAGAGGGTTCTCCAATCTGAATACCAGGTTCGAGTTTGTTGATGATGATCAAGTCCGAGCCAATGGATTCAAGCTCGCTCATGACAGATTTGTTGATCCCCTGGACGACAGATACCATGGCGATAACGGTCATCACACCGATCATGATTCCGAGCAGTGTTAAAAATGAGCGCATTTTATGAGAGCGGAGAGAATCCATCGCCATCCAGGTGATCTCCTTGAGAATCCCGACTCTCATTGTTCAGACCTCACGGCGTCGATAGGATTGAGTTTGGATGCTTTTCTCGCCGGATAGATGCCGAAAAAAACACCAACTGACATTGAGACAAATATTGCCATGGCGATTGAAAGAGGTTCAACGGAAGATGGCAGCGGTGTTGCTGCTGAGACGAGCTTGGCGATAATAAATCCTAGGATAATCCCAATAATACCTCCCACAGTGGAGAGTGTTACGGCTTCTATAAGAAATTGAAACAAAATATCTTTTCTTCGTGCTCCCACCGCCATCCGGATTCCAATTTCTTTTTTTCTCTCGGTCACAGCCACCAACATGATATTCATGACAACGATCCCCCCCACAACAAGGGCCAATGAGGCAATGAGGATCATTGCGAAAAAAATACCTGTTGTCACCGATTTGTAAATCTGGACAAATGTTTCCGAAGTGAGAATGCCAAAATCGTCTTTTTCATTAAAGGAGAGGTGCCGTTTTGAGCGAAGGATGGTTCTCACTTCTTCCTGAGCTTCAGCCATCTGCTCTTGGGAAGAGGTATGGATGTTGATGCTGATGCTCTGTCTTGATCCGAAAATTTTGTAATATGCCGTGATGGGAATATTGACGAAATTATCAAGGTTTCGCCCGAAGAGCTTTCCGATCTTCTCTCCGACTCCGATGACGAGAAAGTTATTGGCTCCGATTTTTATCCTTTTTCCCAGTGGGTCCGAATAGGGAAAAAGATGTTCTGCGATATCGGCTCCGATCACACAAACATAGCGTGAGCGGTCTTCATCTTCTTTTTGGAAATGTCTACCCCGATCCAATTCGATAATTCTTCCTATTTTCTGATCAAAATAGGTCTTGCCACTGATATTTACATCTTTTAATGACTGGCTTCTGTATTTGACGTTCTGTGTGGTTTGGACTGAAGCCCCCACTAGTTCACAGGATCGGCACTGCTGGCGGATGAGTTTCATATGATCAAGAGTGAGATCTTTCCGTTTCATCATTTCTCTGAGATCCGCAAGGGAAAGACTGAACAAAGACATCTTGGAGACAACAAAATCATTCGTTCCAAACTCGGCCATTTCGGAATAGATGAAATTATTGAGTCCCTGGATGATGGAGACAACGGCGATGATGGTCAGAACGCCAATGATAATCCCAAGGAGGGTCAGAAGTGTTCTCATCTTGTTGGCCCACAACGAACTCATCGCCATAGAGATGGATTCACTCATATTGACTTTTGCCATTTTTGTCTTTTCAGTAACCTCTCGGATCCATTATATAAGATACGTTAAGGGGAATGAAAGGTTTTGTCTGGCTTGACAAGAAATGCAGTAGAACACAAAATGAGATCAAAGGATGAAGGCTCTTTATTTAGAAAAAGGCGACATCAGAATAAAAGACGTAAAAAAACCGGTCCCCTCCCAACACACGGCTCCAACAAAGGTTCTAAAGGCCGGAATCTGCAATACAGAGATGGCGGGATGTCCGTCGCTGTTCTTGGAGACGGAAAACTGGATTTTTTGGAGAAGAAAATGTCAAAAACATTGAGGTATACGAAAGGTGAATATTCTGTGCCCTGC
>JAUWVG010000125.1 GCA_030617525.1 Candidatus Aminicenantota bacterium
AAAAAATATTTGGTGTTTTATGTGCTTTAATTTTTGTGTTGGCCGTTGTCCATGTGCAGGCTCAGAGTTTTTCTGAAGAACTTGCAAAGATGGACAAATATCCCGGGTATTTTACGTTTTACTGGGATAACAATACCGGAAAAATATTTCTCGAAATCGACAAGATGGATGTTGAGTTTCTCTATGTTAATTCCCTGCCTGCAGGACTGGGATCCAACGACATCGGCCTCGACAGGAGCCAGCTTGGAGGCACTCAGGTCGTAAAATTCCATCGTATCGGTCCAAAAATCCTGCTTATCAGGCCGAATTACTCTTTCCGTGCTATAAGCGACAGTGCTGCCGAGAGGAACGCGGTCGATGACGGTTTTGCGCGTTCGGTTATCTGGGGATTCCAGGTTGCTGAAGAGTCAGGGGGGCGTGTATATGTGGATGCCAGCAATTTTTTCATGCGGGATGCCCATAATGTGATTGGTTCCCTTGGAAGACGCAATCAGGGCAATTACCGTCTTGACATGTCGCGTTCTGCTTTTTATCTGCCAAACACGAAAAATTTTCCAAAAAATACGGAAGTGGAAGCCATTTTGACTTTTACCAGTGAGAATCCCGGCCCTATGGTCAGGGGAGTCTCTCCAGACGCCGGAGCAATTACGGTCAGGCAGCATCATTCCTTTATCGAGCTTCCGGATGGCAACTACAAGCCGAGAATGTTTGATCCACGCTCCAACCTTTCCGGGATCAGTTATATGGATTTTGCCACGCCCATCGATAAGCCGATCTTGAAGAGATTTACAAACCGGCACAGGCTTTTTAAAAAAGATCCAGGCGCCGAAATAAGCGAACCTGTCGAGCCTATAGTTTACTATATCGACAACAGTGCTCCGGAACCTATCCGCTCCGCGCTTCTAGAAGGAGCACGCTGGTGGAATCAGGCTTTTGAAGCCATTGGATATAAGGATGCTTTCCAGGTCAAAATTCTCCCAGAGGGTGCGGATCCCATGGATATCCGATACAACATGGTCAACTGGATCCACCGTTCGACGCGGGGCTGGTCCTACGGCTCCTCTGTCACAGATCCCCGGACGGGAGAAATCATCAAGGGCCATGTAGCCTTGGGTTCACAGCGTATCCGGCAGGATTTTTTAATTGCATCCGGTTTGATTGCCGAATATGAGGAGGGGAAAGACCTTGATCCACAAATTCTGGAACTGGCTCTTGCGAGAATCCGGCAGCTGTCCGCTCATGAGATTGGTCACACTCTTGGAATGGGCCACAACTATGCCGCCAATGTCAATGACCGGTCCTCGGTTATGGATTATCCCCATCCGCTGATCAAAATCAACAGCGATGGTACACTTGATCTTTCTGATGCGTATGACGACGGCATTGGAGAATGGGACATCGTCTCCATCGCTTTTGGGTACCAGGATTTTCAGGAAGGCGTCGATGAGGAAAAAGAGCTGGGTGCGATCCTGAACAATGCCTTTTCCGGCGGGCTTTATTTTCTGGCCGGACAGGATGCCGGAGCGTCCAGTGCTCATCCTCTGGCGAATGTCTGGGATAATGGGAAAGATCCTGTCGATGAGCTCGAACGTGTGATGAAAGTTCGGGCCATTGCCCTCCGGACTTTTTCGGAAAAAAGAATCCCGATGGGTGCGCCGATGGCCACATTGGAAGAGGCGCTGGTTCCTACTTATATGTTTCACAGATACCAGCTTGAAGCCGCCTCCAGCAAACTTGGTGGACTCTATTACAATCACACTCTGCGTGGAGATGTTCAAAAATCTCCCTACATCGTTTCTGCGGACGAGCAGCACCGGGCATTGGATTCACTGCTGAAGACCATTTCGCCCAAGAATCTGGCTATCGATGAAAAGCTGCTCAGTATTATCCCCCCGCGGCCTCCCGGATACAGACAGAATAAAGAGCTTTTTCCAGGTTACACAGGATCCACATTTGACCCGCTGGCCGCGGCCGAATCGGCCGCCAATCTTACTGTTGGATTAATCCTCCATCCCCAGAGAGCCTCAAGGATGGTGGACTATCATTCCCGTGACAAAAATATTCCGGGGTTATCAGAAGTGCTGGACCTGCTCATCCAGTCGACCTGGAAATCTCAGGAAAAGCAAGGAACCTTGGCAGAGATCCAGAGGGTCGTGAATAATGTGGTGATGCTCAATATCATGAGGCTGGCCGTGGAAGAGAGTGCCATCTCACAGGCCAGAGCTATTGCGTTCCTTAAGCTCGAAGACTTGAAAAATTGGCTGATAAAAAATTACTATTCCGTTGACGATGAGGATCAAAAGGCTCAATTCTTTTATGCTGCCAGTCAGATCAAACTGTTTCTCGAAAATCCCAGCCAAATACAGCTTACACTTCCCTTCTCATCCCCTCCGGGTGCTCCTATTGGAATGTACAGCTATGACCTGGATAATTCACGATAAGGAAGTATCATGAAAAAAAACCAAAACATTTTTATCTTTTCTCTCCTCTTCTGCCTGCTGATCTTAGGATCCGGCATGGAGATTTTGGGACAGGATTCTTTTAACAAAGAACTTTTGAAGTCCTTTGAGTACAGGGCTCTCGGTCCTGCTCGACAGGGCGCTCGTATCCTGACTGTTGCAGCACATGAATCCGATCCGTTTACATTTTATCTGGCGGTTGCGTCCGGAGGTGTCTGGAAGACTGTCAATAACGGGACGACATTCACGCCTGTTTTTGATGATGCGGGACGGCTGACCTTCGGTGCGCTGGCCATTGCCCCCTCAAATCCAAATGTCCTTTGGGTCGGCACGGGAGATGCGGCATGTGGACGATTAACGATCATTGGAGATGGAGTGTATAAATCGATTGATGCCGGTAAAACCTGGACACACATGGGGCTCAAAGAGACAAGGCATATCGGCCGGATCGCCATCCATCCCAAGAATCCGGATATTGTCTATGTAGCGGCTCTGGGCCTCCATTTTTCTTTTAATGAAGAGCGGGGCCTCTACAAGACAACAGATGGCGGAAAAACGTGGGAAAAATCTCTTTATATAAGCGAAAAGGTCGGTGTTGTCGAAGTTGCAATCGATCCCCTTGATCCGGAGACGGTCTATGCCAACACCTATGACAAATGGCGTGTGCCCTGGCACTTTGAGGAAGCAGGCCCCGAGACAGGAATATACAAATCTATAAATGGTGGAGAGACATGGAAGAGACTAGAGGGCGGCCTGCCGGACGGAAAACTGGGCCGGTCCGGACTGGCCATCTATCCCAAAAATCCGAACATCATCTACGCCACCATCGATAACTTCAACACACGACCTCCCACTGAAGCGGAGATCAAACAGGCTGAACAACGCAACCAGGAACCTCAGGGAAGACGTATCGGCGGAGAAGTCTACCGTACTGAAGATAAAGGTGAATCCTGGACGAAGATGAGTCCGGACAATGTGTCCATCGGAGGGGGAAAGTGGTATGGCCAGATCATAGTTGATCCCAACGACGACAAGGTCATCTATGTGCCCAGTGTCCCTCTTTTAAGATCGACGGATGGCGGAATAACATGGGGCGAGGAACGAGGTCCGACCAATCATGCGCCGGGCGTTCATGTTGACCACCACACGGTTTGGATCAACCCTGAAAATTCGAAACATGTCATTTTGGGAAATGATGGCGGACTGGCAATCACCTATGACTTTGGACAAACCTGGGATGTCTTCGAAAATATCCCCGCGGCTCAGTTCTATGCTATTGGGGTGGATATGGACGAGCCTTACAATATCTACGGCGGCACACAGGATACGGGATCCGTGAAAATTCCAAGCAACGGTATGTCCGGTCAGGTGACTGTGGATGATTGGGCGTCTGTGGGCGGTGGAGATGGTATGTTTAACCAACCCGATCCCAATAACAGCCGATGGTTGTATAATGACTCACAGTTTGGTGTCATCCAGCGGCTCGATCAAAAAACCGGAATAAGGGCTCGAATTCAACCTAGACGAGGACAAGATGAGCCGCCGCTCCGGTTCAACTGGAACACCCCCATCCGTATCTCTCCCCATAACAGCCGGATCATCTACATAGGAAGCCAGGTCCTTCACCGCTCGATCAACCGGGGCGACAGCTGGCAGGAGATCAGTCCGGATCTGACGACAAACGATCCGGAAAAACTCAAAGGGAATATCGAGCACTGCAACATCACCTCCATCTCGGAATCGCCTATCAGTGCCGGCATCATCTGGGTTGGCACTGACGATGGAAATGTTCAGGTCACTCTGGACGGTGGAGCCCATTGGACAAATTGTGCTGAGAATCTGAAAAAGGCGGGAGCGCCGAAGGACTACTACGTCGGCCGTGTTTTTGCTTCCAATTTTAATGAGGGAACAGCCTATGCCCTAAAAACCGGATTCCAGAGAGACAATTTTGAGCCACTTGTCTTTAAAACCGATGATTTTGGCGCCACCTGGTTTTCGATCTCTTCTAACCTTCCGCAGGAAATCATCTATGTTATCTATGAAGACAGAATAAATCCGGAGCTGCTTTTTGTGGGAACAGACATCGGAGTTTTTGTCACATTAAATGGAGGAAAAGAGTGGCACAGTTTTAAAAATAACATGCCTGTTAATCCCGTGCATGACCTTCTTATCCATCCCCGGGAAAACGATCTGGTGGTCGGTTCTTACGGGAGAGGAATTTATGTGACCGATATTTCTCCTCTCCAGGAATTTAGAGATGAAGTTTTAAATAAAGATGCCCATCTTTTTAAGATTGAGCCGAAGATCCAGTGGGCCGCCCGTTTTGGAGGACAGCATTCCGGGCAGAGGCAATTTCGCGCACCCAATGAGCCGTCCGGAATTGTTGTCAATTATTATTTGAAAAATGAACAGAGCGACGGTGTTGTTGTTCAGATCCTTGATCCTTTAGGAAAAGAAATCAGTTCCATTAAAGGAAGCAGCCAAGCTGGTCTTAACAAGGTCGTCTGGGATATGAGTGCAGGTTCTGGAGGTAATCAGGCCGGACAGACGAGATTCCGAAGACGCCCAATGGTTTCTCCTGGAGAGTACATGGTTGTTCTCCAAATCGGGGAGACAAAGTTGACTCAGATAGCCCAAATTAGGAAGATGCCTGGAAGCTGATCTATAAGTTTTGAGAAGTCTCTGTTTAAAAAAAATCTATAGACAACCTTGGTATTCCGGGATAGTGGGAATAAACCTAGGTCCGTGTCAGACCCTGAGCAAAAAGTGCTTGCAGGCGCTCATAAATTTTTATTCCGTATTGACATGAGGCAGAGCAGGTTGAGCATTCTTCGCAGGTCTTAAGTCCCTTTTCCTCTGGCAGAACCTCGGCTGTCATCTCTGCCTGGAGCAAATTTCCGTAACCTTCAGCATACATATAGGCCCGCATGAGGCTGGGGATTTCCACTCCTTTTGGGCAGCTGGATATACAGGACCGGCAGTTCTGACAGTAGAGTGGATTTTGAATCGAAGACGCCTGACGAACAGCCATTTCTTCGCTGGCTGTCAGTGCATAATTTTTCACAACATTGAAATTAAAATCCAGTTGTTCAAAAGTGGTCATCCCGGGAATTGTTGTGCAGATATTTTCGTCACTCAGCACCCACTTGAAAGCGCTTTTGTGATCGATGCCCGGATCAGCCTCTCTGTTTCTCCTTACCCCTCCATGGGTTTTCATGGCCACAACACCGATGTCTTTTGAAGCGGCATAGGCGATGGCCTTTTTGATGTCCTCTTTTTTGTCGAGGGTGACTGATTGGGCCGTGAGTACGACATCGTAAATACCGGCATCCACAGTTGCGCGGATGACCTCGGGTTCGTTGCTATGGGTGGAGGTGCCGATGAATCGGGTTTTTCCTTCTTTTTTTGCATTGACGAGGGCTTCCATCATCGGTTCATAAGTGACCATCTCAGAGCTGTAACAGCTGTGGAGGTAGAGAATGTCCACGTGATCTGTCCGCAGCCGCTGGAGGCTGGTTTCCAGCTGTTTTTGAAAATTTTCTTTTGTGGCGAGGGGTTCCCGAGCCGGCCCACTTTCGAGAAAGGTATTTTTATCATTATCTCGAGCAAAACGCATCTTGGTGGCAAGATAGACCTTGTCTCTTAATTTGTCCTCGTCAAGGGTTTTTCCGATAGACATCTCACTGTTCCCTCTGAGATAGGCACTGGCGGTGTCCAGGTGTTTAATGCCTATATCGATGGCTTTTCGTATCAAATCAGGGCTGTCCGAATTCATCACACCAAAGCTGAGGATCGGAATTTGGAGATTGGTGCGTCCCAGAGTACGGGTCGGAATCTCTTCTGCTGCATTCTGGGAAAAAGAATTTCCTTTTAAAAGAGGAATCCCAAGACCAGCGGAAAAAACTCCCGCAGCTGTCTTTCCAATGAACTGTCTTCTGTTGATGCCTCGACGTCCCATGTTGTTATCTCCTTTTCTTGGAATATAGAAATTATAGCAAGTATCTGCTGAGATGAAAAGTTACATTTTGATTCGTGAGCGCTTCCACCTTTTCAGATTTTAAGTTTGTGATTACTCGTCACTTTGTTAAACTCGTTCATGAAATCGCGGAAATGGAGACGCTTCCTATAAACCTATAACATTTGACAAATAAATCTCCCCTATATTAATGTTAAAGCCCACAAGATTGGTGTGTTTAGATTCAACAGATGAGGAGGATCTAAGATGAGAAATG
>JAUWVG010000393.1 GCA_030617525.1 Candidatus Aminicenantota bacterium
TAATCTGCAGCATGAAGGAGAACAGACAGAAACCCCACGATCAAAAAAATGGAGAAGAATTGGCATAATCTTTTCATGGTCCTAATCTCTCCTATTTTGGGCTAGATAATTATTATGGCACATGAAAATAAGATGGTCAAACCACCAAAAAAGGGGACTGGTGCATTTTTCCAGAGGTAATAAAAAAAGGCACCTGTCCCCTTTTCTAAAGGTAGCGTTCCCCGAACGGTTCGATCGGATATTTGGTGTTCTACAAATCCTTGGTCAGTTCGGGGAGCGGACCCTACACAAAAAGGATTATCCCGCGTCTTTGAGCTCGCGCGGAAAGTACTTGTCGAAGAGATAGCGTCGGCCATCCCACAGGACAGGTATTCCCCGGATGATACACAGGGCTGTGGTGATCCAAATGCAGAATTGTGAGAAAAGTGTGAGATCAGCCATAAATCCCTGGGGCAGAAACCGGCTGATCAGTCCGGTATCCACCTGCAACACAAGAATGGCCCCGAGCACAACAAACGTAAAAAGCTTCATGAAGCCATACAGCCCGCGCATAAACCTGCCGGATGTGAGAAAAAGAGTGAATTTTGATCGCATCATGCTCTTTTCCCCGAAGGGAGTCTTCCCTTCCCTGCTGAACGCCATGCTCCTTACGGTGTCGACGAGAAAACTCCGGCTGACAAAGATGATCGGCACCCAAAAATTGACCAAACCGATGGCGGTAAAGAAGATCCAGTAGACGTGCTCGACGATCCGGTCGCCGGTGATGTCAAAAAGTGCACCAAAATCGCTGGCGATCCCCAGTTTGCGTGCGACATACCCGTCCAGAGAATCCATGTAGAAGACGATGATCATGAGAGGCAGTGCGGCCACGCGGAAATAAAATCCCATCTGAAACATGACAAGTGTCACCATTGCCAGTAAGACTCGTGTCAGAGTGATAATGTTTGCGCTCATTGTCCCTCCTTCTGTTGTAGGCATTATACCTCTTTTGCGATGGTTTGTTCATAAAAAAAAGGGGACTGTCACCTTTTCCCAGGGGTAATAGAAAAAGGGGACTGTCACCTTTTTGTATAGGGTCTGTTTCCCAAACGGACCGAATGGATGAATTAATATCTTTCGTGGATGAATAGAAAAGACTTCTCCCCACAGCCTTAAAACGTACAGTCAATGAAAAACGCTAAAACCCGGATGCAATCTTTTGAATCTCACCGATCTGTTCGTGGCTTATGGGAAAAATGTACTCCTTAAGAATATTGTTCGTTTTATCAAACAGGAGAACCGCTGTACCCTTCTTTTCGAACTGTTGGAAGATTTGATACTCGTCGATGAAAATCGGAAATTTGATGCGGTTCGCCGCTACAAATCCTCTCAATTTTGTTGTGGCGATCTTAACCGAATTCTTCAATCCCGACTTCCTTATTGCGCTCTCAATCGTGAGAATTCCCCAGGTACTCTCCTCCAGTATGTGCGGAGGGAGAGATTGACAGAATGATAGAAAAGATTCGAGGCAGCTCATGCACATGAAATCGTTAAAATCAAAAATGATGAGGAGCAGTTTTCTATTCTGGGGAAATTCTGTCTGATAGGGGTGGGCAGATAAAGCCATCAGCGAATGGCATTTGTTTAAGGCGGGAGTTGAGGCAAATCCCAAAAAGGATTGGGAGCAAAATAATAGGAACATCGCACCGATAATTAGATTTTTGGCCATTTGATCCTGTATTTTTTGAGGGTGATGCCATCGTTTGCCCGAGAGTACAGAAAATTGTTCGAATCAATATAAATGCAATGACTGGATTCGGGCAATGTGAAAGTGGTCAAGTGTTCGCCCTCTCGATTAAGCACATACACATCCCGGCTCGGATTTGTGGAGTGACCTCCGCCCAGGATATACAACCGATCGTCACTGTCGAAAACGATATCCTTGAAGACGATCTTTTCGGGAACATTCCAGGGGCCGATCTTTTTGGTTTTTACTTTTTTTATGTCCAGGAGCGATCGCGACCACAGCCTCCCTCCATTGACGTCAAATTTATCGATCCTGTCCTGGAAGTTATACACTACATAGAGGTTGTCCTTACTGTCAAAATCGATTTCAACCCAATCCATCATCGATGATTTGCTCCTCTCAGTATAACGGAATTTTTTTAGGATCCGCCCTCCATGGTCATACACATGAATACTGCCCGATTGATTGAGCAACAAAACCACAACAGCGATCCGGTCGTCAGAGAGAACCTGCACATCACCGATAGGGATCTTTATTGGGATACGGTGAATAAACTTCAGGTTGTGATCAAAAACTTGAATCCCTGGAAGGCTCTGGTCAGTGACGAAGAGATGATCTTCAGAGTGGACCAGGAGCCGCGGGGCAAGAAATTCCCCGGGCCCCTGACCCTTCCGACCTGCCTTTTGGAGGAGTTTTCCATCAGCGTCAAACTTTTTGAGCGAATAATCCATTGCGTCTGTGACATAGATTTGACCATGGGGATCGACGGTGACTCCAACCCATTGGAAAAGGGTATCGTCATCGAGGCTTCCCACGGACAGGACCTCCTCGAGTGTGATTTTTGGGCTCGCATTCTCTGTAGCAGATGCGCTCGAGATACAAACAGCAAAGAGCGCAAGACTGAATCCTATATAAATCCTCGCGTTATCTTTACAGTTCCACCTCAGCTCTTTCCAATTCCACCTCAGCTCTTTCCAATTACATCTCAGTTCTTTCCAAATCCGCACGAGTTCTTTCCAAATCCATCCTAGTTCTTTCCAAATCCGCACTCGATCTCTCAGTTTCAATCCCGCCTCCTCGATGAGCCAAATCTGCCAACGGTGCAGTCAATACGCTCTAATCAACATATTTCCTGCAAAACGCATACCCATTTGCACAATAGAGAAACCAAATCATGTTCCCTGCCGCTATGATCTCATCCATGCAATAGATGAATGCTCTCTCGCAAGCAGCGGCCTCTAGAGATTGTGCACCGACACCAAGGATCAACAGTGAAAGCATGACCAAGACAAATATCCTTTGTGTCCTGTTCGTTTTTTTGCGCAGCTTTTGAATCATTGTTCCCTCCTTATCCATCGTAGTAATTCAGGCAGAAGTCATACCCCAGCAAACAACCCGTCCCCCACAGGGCAAAGGCCAATGGCCCTCCTGACAATCCAGCGATCACGGCATCGATGGCACACCTGCGCAAACCCCTCTCACAATCTGCCAGATTTGCGTGAAGAGAGGGGGCCATAACCACTCCCATAAACAGGAAAAAAACCAGTGCTCCGATCAAAATGCGACTTCCTTTTTTCTTGTGAATCTTTTTCATTGTGAACCTCCTTGCCGTCTTTAAAGCAATTTGCATGCCAGCAGATGAAATAGAGAGGTGTGATTTTTAAGTTGTTGATATTGAATGATTTATGGGGATTAAATTGGGCTAAAGCGCGAGACGTGGGCGTTTAGCGGAAACAACAATTGACTGAACAGGAGAACTGATTCCTCAAGAGTGGAAACAAGAATTTACATCTCTCATCGGTCCGTTTGGGAACCGGAGCGATGTAGGGATCGTTCCTCGAACGGTCCGCA
>JAUWVG010000480.1 GCA_030617525.1 Candidatus Aminicenantota bacterium
AAGGCCTTAATCCTCCACGCGGCGTCGCTGCGTCAGGCTTTCGCCCATTGCGCAAAATTCCCCACTGCTGCCTCCCGTAGGAGTCTGGACCGTGTCGCAGTTCCAGTGTGGCCGTACACCCTCTCAGGCCGGCTACCCATCGAAGCCTTGGTAGGCCGTTACCCTACCAACAAGCTAATAGGCCGCGAGCTCATCCTCAAGCGCCCGAAGGCTTTGACTCTGAAAGCTTATGCTTCAGAGTGTTATGCGGTATTATCTCCGCTTTCGCGAAGTTATTCCCCGCTCGAGGGCAGATTACTCACGTGTTACTCACCCGTTCGCCACTGTCCCCAGGAAGCAAGCTTCCTGGTTCTCGTTCGACTTGCATGTGTTACGCACGCCGCCAACGTTGACTCTGAGCCAGGATCAAACTCTCCAGTTGATATAGAACTCCCCCGAAGGGGAGGACTAAGCGTAACTAGATCGAAAAAATTGACAATTTGGATCAATTCTGGCTGCTCCGCTTTGTTTCAAAGATCGATTTCTTTCTATCCCGAGAAAGAAACTTCTATCCTGTTAAAGATAAAAGACTTCTATTAATTATGCACGAATAGTGCAAAAGAAGCTCCCCTATAATAGGGACTAACGTCAAAAAAGTCAAGACTTTTTGCCTTCAATTTCAAAAATAATATGACAACTTGATTTGACATGTTTTCCCCTGGAATGACAACCTTTTTTGCCAATTTTTCTCCAAAGACAATCTCTTCCTCATGTTTTGATCTTTTTCTCCTTGGCATAATTTGTGCATATAGAACCATTATGGAGAAAGGAAGGGAAAAATCAAAAAAGAAAACCCAGGGATTCAGTTTCATCGAGATTCTAATTTCTTTTGTGATCACATTCCTGTTGATTCTCGGGACCGCACAGATGACCATGTTGTCACTACTGAGTAAACAAAGCAGCGATATAAGATTGAAAACTTCGGAACTCCTCTCCTCCAAGCTCGAACTCTTCAAGTCGCACTCTTTTAATGGACCTGCCCTTGAGGAGGGAAACCATGAAGAACACATAAAAGATTTAACGAGTGGACTCACCTACATATGGAAATGGCACAATCAAACGGTTTCGCCAAATTTATCCAGTGTCGAAATAGGATGTTATCCGGAAAACTCCCCACAGAGAGAGATTCGACTGCTTCTCTATTTTTCCAGGGATCTCGGATTTTAAGAAAACAATGAGCAAAAAAAGAAGGATTTGGCATAAAAAGGGCATCTCCTTAATTGAAAATCTTTTAAGCATGACTCTGTTTCTTTTCATCTTTATGGGAGTACTCGAAGTTTTTTCTCTGAGCAGGGATCATTTTATAAAAATCAAGACCAGTCAAGAAACCAATACGGCAGCGTGTTCTGCCCTAGACAAAATCAAGACAGATCTCCAGAAATGCGGCGGAGGATTTGCTGAACTCAACTTTACAGGCATTGTCAAACCACTCACTGCGGATAGCAACATTCTCATTTGCAGAAGTGTCGAAAAAAGTTTCTCTCTCAAAAATCCGCTAACCGCAGGACAAACAAGGATACCACTCATTAATACTTTAGACTTCAAAAAGGGAAAGGAACTCTATTTTGTTGACTCCATTCATGGAGAAATTCAAACAATCTCTTCTGTCGACAGCACAGGTGTTGTTCTGTCTTCATCCTTAATAAATTCCTATTCGGTTGATGAATCCGGACTTTATCTGCTGAATAAGATTTCTTTCTATCTCGACAAGAGTAAAAAAATCCTCCGCAGGAAAGTCAACGCCAGCCCTGCCCAACCATTATGTGAAGAGGTTGATTCATTCGAGTGCTCTTATTCACCTGATAATAATCTTGTGAAAATTCATCTCTCTCTAACGATAAATCCGGAGAACATCTATGAAATTTCTGTCTTTCCCAAGAATACGGCTCTATACGCATCCCGGTAGAATCCGGTTTAAAAAGAGACATGGCGCCATTACGCTTCTTTCTCTTTTCATTTTTTTTGTCTTTTGTACGCTGGGAATGGGCATGCTTTTGATGTCACAGATCTATTTAAGAATCAGCGCTTATAAAAAGAACACAGTCCTTCTAAGTTATGCCTCTGAAAATGGAATAAAGCAAGGCTACGCCTTCCTTTTAGACAGAATCTCCGAACAGTCAAGCCCCATAGTGCTTTCCGATTTAGAGATGGAGGCTCTTTTGGAAGATGCTCTCCTAAGCGGGACACAAGTTTTAGAAAAATTACTGGGAACGGAAATCCCTCTTAATAAGACTTCCAGCTGGAATTGGATGAATTGGGAATGCCAAACCGTTTGGGCCCTGGACCACATGGAAATAGAAGAACAGTCGTTTCAAACCAAATTTGCCGTTACTATCGAATCACAGGGAACTCTTCAATACTTCAAATCCATCAAAACCTCCACACTTGATCTGGAGATGAATGTTTTTTCCGGATATCTCCCGCTGGCAAAATTTTCATTTCTTCTGGATCAAGATTTGACCCCAGAACAGAAATCCGATTTTATCGCTCTCAATCCAGTGGAATTTATGCCCTCGGAGGAAAACAAACTCCGGCCACAAATCAGTTTTTCCAAAGATAACATCCTCCCTCAAACCGCGGTTCCCCAGATAGAAAAAGCCTTAAAAATTGACCTTTTCCAGCCGCAGTCTCTGTCTGTCTCTCAGCTGCGGCAGACACTCGGGCTGGAACCAACGGATGAACCCATTCCGGAAGGCGTTTATCTCATCCAGAACGATTATGGACTGGG
>JAUWVG010000182.1 GCA_030617525.1 Candidatus Aminicenantota bacterium
TTGGAATTTTTCTCTTTCTTCATAGCTGCTGCATAAGACTAAAAATCGGCAGATACATGGAAATGACAATCAGTCCAACCATGCCGCCAACAAACATGAGAAGCAAGGGTTCGAGAACGGACAGCATCGTGGCGACAGACGACTCGACCTCGTCATCGTAAAAATCTGCCAGTTTAGCCAGCATCTCGTCTAGTGTTCCCGTGGCTTCTCCGACTCCCATAAGTTGAACAAACATAAAAGGAAACTGTCCGACTCCTTTAAAAGCATCCGTGAGGCTGCTGCCCTCAGAAACCAGAGTTCTTGCCTGGACGACTTGATCTTCAAGAATGACATTGCCCGAAGTGGAAGACGTGATTTTAAGGCATTCCAGCATAGGAACGCCTCCAGCGATAAGAGTACTCAAAGTCCGTGTTATTCTGGATAACCCCACCTTTAGAAGAAGCCCACCAAAAAGAGGCAAGTTTAGAATCAGTTTATCAAATATTTTTCTTCCAGGAGTAGTTTGCCTTGAATACTTCATGAGGAAAATCAGAGCCAGTGTCCCAAAAAACAGAAAAACAATATTATTTTGGACAAATCCGCTGAACGCCAGGATGACGGCTGTAAGACCGGGAAGATCCGCGCCCAGTTCTACAAAAATCGTCGAGAAAACGGGGACGACCTTCCACAACATAAAAATGACAACAAGAAGAGAAAAGCTCAATACGGACGTGGGGTAAACCATTGCCTGTTTAACCTGTGCCCGCAGTTTCACAATTTTTTCAAGATATTCGGCCAATCGTTTGAGCATCACATCCAGTGATCCACTCTGCTCACCCGAAGCAATCAGATTGCAGTAGAGGTTGTCAAAAACTTTGGGGAATTTTCTTTTTGCTTGATTGAGGGACGAGCCAGCTTCCACGTCCTCCCTAATATCAATAATGACCTGCTTAAAATATTTATTTTTTGACTGTTCGGAAAGTATGTTGAGGCTCTGGATCAGCGGAAGTTCAGCATCGATCAAAACAGAAAGCTGCCGGCTGTATAACGATAAATCCTTTAAGCTGACCTTTTGACTCTGGAGAAAAGGAATTTTAATCTGCACCTTTTCTTTGGAAATGTTGAGACCAGAGATCTGTTCTCTCGCCAGAGCCATTGCCAACTCTTTCTCAGAACCAGCCGCCCGTTTTCCTCCAACGACATCACCGAATCTGTTTTTACCATTCCACGCAAAAATAGGCATCACTGTCTCCTGTGCGAATTCTGTTTATTAGTCTCCGTACTTGGACTTTGCAGGTGACTCCCCCCTCCTCTTCTCTGGATAATATCTGTGAGTTCCTCGGGTTTAGAGGAAGTATCCATGGCTGTTTCCAGAGTGATGAGCTTCCCACAATAGAGATCGGCCAAGGACTGATTTAATGTCTTCATACCAAACTTTGACTGTCCCATCTGCATCGTGGAATAGATCTGATGAATTTTATTCTCCCTTATAAGGTTCCTGACTGCAGGATTGAGAAGGAGAATTTCCAAAGCAATGACCCGGCCTTTGCCGTCGGCTCGAGGAAGAAGAACCTGCGTGATAACAGCTTGGAGACACATGGACAGCATGATCCTTACCTGGGACTGGTAATCCGCCGGGAAAACATCGACAATTCTCGAGATGGTTTCTGCAGCTGAATTTGTGTGAAGAGTCGAAAACGTCAAATGTCCAGTCTCAGCCACACGAAGCGTGGATTCCACCGTTTCCATGTCTCTCATCTCGCCGACAAGAACGACATCCGGATCTTCCCGAAGAACGGCACGCAGGGCATTCGGGAAAGAATGTGTGTCCACATGGATTTCCCTCTGATTGATAACGGCCTTTTTTGGAGTGAAAAAATACTCAATCGGATCTTCAATCGTGACAATATGGACGGGTCTTTCTTTGTTAATATGATCGACCAAACAGGCAAGAGTTGTCGATTTCCCGCTCCCTGTAGGACCTGTGACAAGAACCAGTCCTCTTGGCAGCTGACAGAGCTGACCAAGACTCTGAGGCAATCCCAACTGCTCAAAACTCCACATCGAGGGCATAAAACGCCTTATGGCCGCTGCGACGGCACTCTTCTGCATGAAGACATTTGCCCTGAATCTGCCTAAATCTTGGATGCCAAAAGAAAAATCCAATTCCAGATTTTCCTCGAAGACTTTTTTTTGCTTGTCTGTCAAAAGACTATAGATAAGAGTTTTTGTTTCTGTCGGTGTGAGTGGTGGATAGTCGAGTGAGACAATAGATCCGTGAATGCGTATCCGCGGAGGAATATGGGTCGTGATATGCAGATCGCTGGCATCCCTTTCAACAGTTGTTTTTAATAATTCTTGAATGGTTATTGACATTTTTTCACCTTTTAATCTCTTACAGTTTCTCTGAGCACCTCTTCAATTGAGGTGACCCCCTTCTTTATTTTACACAGGCCACTGCGTCGGAGAGTGATCATGCCTTGCTCGATGGACTTGGCCCGGATCTCTCTTGATTGAGCTTTTGTCAGGATTAAATCCTTAATTTCATCCGTATTCTCCATGACCTCAAAAAGCCCCACTCTTCCCTTGTAGCCTGTATTGTTGCACTCACTGCACCCATAAGGTTTATAAGCATGAACATTCTGTGCTTCCTCAGGAGCGTAGCCGATATCCACCAATGCTTCCTGAGTGAGATTCTGTTTGGCCCGACATTTCTGACACAACCGCCTGACCAATCTCTGGGCAACGATCATTGTTATTGAATCAGCAATCAGGAAAGGTTCCACATCCATATTCAGCAGCCTGTTGATTGTGCTGGCAGCATCGTTGGTGTGGACTGTGGAAAAGACAAGATGTCCGGTCAAAGCCGCTTTAATGGCGATGTCCACGGTCTCGAAATCTCTCATCTCTCCGACAAGCATGATATCGGGATCCTGTCTTAAAAAACTCTTCAGAGAATTGGAAAAACTGAGCCCTATCTCATCCTTGATATCCACCTGGTTGATGCCTGCCAGATTAAACTCAACTGGATTTTCTGCCGTCATGATGTTTTTCTCTATGGAATTTAAGGCTGAAATCGCCGAATAAAGCGTGTTTGTCTTCCCGCTTCCCGTCGGTCCCGTAACAAGGATAATGCCCCAGGGCTTTTTAATTCCTCGGGAGAAAACATCCAGGCTCTCCTTTTCAAGCCCAAGATAGGACATATCCAACCTCAGCATCTCCTTATCAAGGATACGGATAACGATTTTTTCTCCAAACATAGTCGGCACGCAGGAGACACGCATGTCCACATCTTTTCGTTCCCCATTCTCAAGTTTGATTTTCATCTTCATGCGTCCGTCCTGCGGGAGCCTCTTTTCAGCAATGTTCATATTTGAGAGAATTTTGACGCGCGAGATAACGGCATTTTTAAACCGTAAAGCAAGGTTCATCATTTCGTAGAGTGTCCCGTCCAACCGGTAACGGATACGGAAGGTTTTCTCATACGGCTCAAAATGGACATCGGATGCCCCTCTTTTGATTGAATCGATCAAGACCGAATTCACCAGTGTGATAATGGGGGCTTCACCCGTAGCCTTAGTCAACTCTTCAGCATCAAAGTCTTCTTCCTCCTCTTCTTCTTCGACGATATAAATGGAGGAATCTTCTGCCTGTTCGATTTCATCCACAACCTGCTTGACCCGCAGAGCATCGGATGTCCCGTAATACTGCTGGATGGAATTCGTGATGGCTGTTTCTGAAGCGATAACGGGCTGCAAACTCAGGCCTGTGCGGAACTTAATGTCTTCGACCGCTTCCAGGTCCGTAGGATCCATCATGGCCAGTGTCAGACAATTCCGGTTAAGGTGGATGGGCATTACCATATATTTCTTCGCCACATCCAATGAAATGAGCTCCAGCACATCGGGATAGACTTCAAATTGATTGAGATCGATAAAAGGATACCCGTATTCCCGACTCAGAGTTTGCGCGACTTCCTCTTCAGAAAGGTAACCGAGACTGACAACGGCTGACCCCATGGACACTTCGTTATCATGTTGAAAAGTTTGAGCCGTCTTAAGCTGTGTCTGGTTCAGCACCTTTTCGCGAATAAGAAGATCTCCCAGATTTGAACTCATGTTTTTTGTCCTGCAAAAATATCTATCCTATCCTTTCTCCCACTTGAGAAGGCATAATTATAGACGCTCAATCCACTCAAATTTTCTCTTTTGACAATTTTTGTCATATATAAAGATTTCCTATAAATGTACCTGAGGTAAGGTATTCTCACAGAGACCCCGAAAACGGTCAATCACCAGGAGGGAGGATTCAAAGGGTGAATTTCATTCTTTGCCTCTCACCTTTTGAGGCGATAGAAAAATTCAGATCATCAGGTCTCCGCCGTTGATGTCCAAGGAGGCCCCTGTGATATAGGCCGCTTCGTCCGTACACAAAAAATGAACAAGATGGCCGATTTCTTCAGGAGAGCCCAGTCTTGGGATAGGGAACGAGTCGAGGAATTTTTGGAGTTCCTCCGGAGTTGTGGTCTCCATGGCCATCTTTGTTTCGATGAGGCCGGGACATATGGCATTGACCGTGATCCCCAAAGGAGCCATTTCTTTAGCGGCGGCGCGCGTCAAACCCAGGAGCCCGGCTTTAGACGCCGTGTAGTGAGCTCCACCGAGTGTGCTGACACTTCGCCCTGCCGACGAGGAGATGTTGACAATCCGGCCAAACCCGGATTCTTTCATTATGGGAAGAACAGCTTTTGTGCAGAGAAAAACTCCTGTAAGATTGATTTGTAGAGTTCGTTCCCACTCGTCCAAGGAGATATCCATTAGTCTGGTCCTGAACATAATCCCGGCATTGTTGACAAGAATGTCGATGCGTCCAAAGGTTTCTAAAGCTATTTTCATTAGACTTGAAACAGATTCTTCCTGGGCAACATCGACAAAACTTCCGATGACATCCCCGGATAGACCGGCCAACTCTTTTGCTGTCTGCCGTGCGCTGTCTTCATCGACATCGGCCACGACAACCTTGGCTCCTGCATCGGCCAGTTTTGCAGAGATCGCTTTCCCAATCCCGCGTCCGCCTCCCGTGACAACGGCTACTCTTCCCTTTAATCCGGCTGGATCATATTTCATTTCTCTCTCCTTGACTCTCTGTTGTACGATAAAAATGCGCCAACAAGAGAGATTACAGATCCCCATACAATAAGCCATTGCGGAGCAGGGAGGGGTACTTTGTGCGCCCAATTATGGGGATAAAGGCTTGTTTCATACCATTTCCAAAAAATCGTTATGCCAAAAACAACAAAAAAAGCGAACCGGTAGGCTCTCAACCAGTTCAGTTTGACTCTCTCATCGTTTACCGCAGTACGCAAAGACAGATCTTTTTTTAGTTTTTTTTTATAAAGCAGGTATCTTGCTATAAATATCAGGAGTGTAAAAGCCCATAATCCAAGGGCCGCTTTAAAAATAGGAAAAGACCCTGGCCACCATAACCTGCGAGTAAAATGGAAGATTCTGTTGATAGAGGGATACATAAACAGACCGAAAGCCAAAACAGTTCCAATCAAGACCCCTAATAAAATATTTTTTCTCATTCTGTTCATCTTTTCTATTTTACTGTCCATTTTTGTCCCCCTGTGGATTTTTCTCAGCCGGTTTGTCCGGATCTAAATAAAAAACCTCCTCAAACGGCACCCCAAATACATTGGCAATCTTTAGGGCAAGGACAGCGGAAGGCACCCAGCGTCCCCTCTCCACAAAATTGATGGTCGTTCGAGTGACCCCCACAAGCTCAGAAAGTTGTTCTTGAGTTAAATCCTTTTTTGCCCTTTGAACCTTTATTGT
>JAUWVG010000019.1 GCA_030617525.1 Candidatus Aminicenantota bacterium
ATCCGTTTTGGCAAGCTCGAATCTTTTGTTCCGGGATTTAGAAACTTTGTCGAGTGATTCTGTCATGTATTCTGGATACATCTAAAACTCCTTATCAGTGTAAGTGAATTATCATAAAATTTATTCCATATCTCTGTCATAGTAGAGTTTTTTAAGGGCTTTCTCTTCCATCTTTACAAGCTTTTTTAACTCTTTATCAAACTTTTGACTTTTGACTTCTCTTATCCTCTTTTTTAACTGTTTGCTCTCGGGGGAGAGATACCGCCCGTAGAGCCGCCTGGCAAGTATCCCCACATTGTACTGGACGATTTCGGCAGGGCAGCGGATGGCACAGAGACCACAGCTAAGGCAGTCAAAGGAAAGGTCCATGACACGTTCGATATCTCCCTGAATAGCAGCCTGGATGTAATCCATGACCTCCAGGTCTTGAGGGCAAGATTTGGTACAGGTATTGCACGCTACACAGCGAAACACTTCAGGGTACAACTTTTGGATTGTGGCCACATTAGGTTGAATTTTTTTAATATCATAGATGGCCTTCTGCCCTGGGAAGGAGGGGAGTTGAGTCAGCCACATCTCGTCTTCCACAATAGTCGTGCAGGCCAAGCCCGTATAAATTTTGTAATCACCGGGAAGGCGGTAGACCGTGGCACAGGCTCCACAGAAACCTTCACGGCATCCTGCCCCTCGTTTTATGAGATATCCTGCATATTCGATGGCTCCCATGATCGTGGCATCTGCCGGGACTTTGTGAGCTTTACCCATGATATAGACAGTTGCCATTTTTTTAATCGGGTCAACTTTTTTCGACTTCTTTGTCGCTGCTTTTTTTGTTGCCATCTTCGATCTCCTTTTTAGTATTCTTGAGGCAATTTTTTCAGTTCAGCCCATGAATAGACCGGGCCGTCCTTACAAACATAGTGCATGCCAATGTTGCACCTGCCGCATTTTCCTATGCCGCATTTCATTTTATTTTCAACAGTCGTGTAAATCTGATCATCCTTAAAACCTAGAGCTTCAAGGTTCTGGATGACAAACTTAATCATAATCGGAGGGCCGCAAGTGATCGCGACCGCATTTTTCGGTGAGGGCTTTTTATCGAGTACATTCAGGGGGACAAATCCGACATATTCTTCCCATTCTTTTTCTTTTTGATCGATGGAAAGATGAACGGTTATGTCATTTTTCAGTTCTTTCAGGTCTTCTTTGTAGACAATATCCTGGGATGTTCGTGACCCGTAGAAAAGAGAGAGCTTCCCATAATCTGCCTTTTTTGCCAGAGCCGTTTGAAGGACAGACCATATGGGCGCAAGCCCGATTCCCCCTCCAATGAATATCAGGTTTTTCCCTTTCCATTTCTCTAGGGGAAAATTGTTGCCGTAAGGTCCACGCACGCCAATAACATCTCCTTCCTGCATTTCATGAAGGGCAGAAGTCACTCGTCCTGTCTTCAAAATGCTGAATTGGAGGTAGTCTTTGACAAGAGGAGTGGATGAGATAGAAATCATGGATTCTCCCTTGCCAAAAACTGACAGCATGGCACACTGTCCACATTTATGGGAGAATCCATTGTTTTCGACAAATTGGGTTCGAAAGGTCTTGATGGCCCTGGCACCTGTGACTTCTTCTTTAATTTCGAAAATTTTTGAGAGCTTTGGAATGTAAACATTATCAGACATGATCTCTCACCTTTTCAAGAACTTGGATGATATCTATTCCCACCGGGCATTTTGAAATGCAACGTCCACACCCTACGCATTGGTAATTGTTGTAGATTTCGACAAAATACTGAAACTTGTGCATGATTCGCTGTCGCAGCCGTGATGCTTTGTCGGGTCTGGGATTGTGCCCCGAAGAATGCATGGTAAAATCCGGAAACTGGCAGTTATCCCATGTCCTTACTCTTTTTCCTTCGAGTGGAGAATGTGAGGTGATCTCATCACTGATGTCAAAGCAGTGGCAGGTGGGACAGAGATATGTGCAGATGCCGCAACGGATGCAGCTCATGGATTCATCATCCCATATTTCGGAATCAAATAGGCCTTTGAGTTTTGGCGGAATCTTTTTTGTGTCTTTAAGATGCCGGGGAAGTTTCGTTTCGGCATCTTTATGCAGGGATTCTAAGTCTGCTTTTTCTTTGGGTTTTGGGGCAGCAAAAAGGCCTTTTGACATGTTGACGAGTTTGTCTCCCTTTTTTGTAAATGTCTGCACGTAATAATTATCTCCCATATCGGTCAGCAAGACATCTAATCCCTCGTGGGAAAAAGGAGAACCGTCGACCGAAGTGCAGAAACAGTTAGGGGAAGGAGGTGTGTTGCATCCAACACCGACAAGAGTGACTTGGTTTCGTCTCTTCCAATAGTATGAATCTTCAAAGTCTCCTCCAAATACTTTGTCCATATGGGAGACGCCTTTGGCATCACAGGGCCTAATACCAAAAATGATGGACTCTTTATCTTCAGGGAGGAGTTCCCGGATTTCGGGAGAGCCGTTGTCGTTATGGCTGAATTCAAGAAAGAGTTCTCTTTGAGGAAAAATGATTTTTTTCGGGGATTGGATTGCATTGGTGTATTCGGTTGTGATCCCGGCGGCATCAACGACTTCATAGCTCCAGAGATCGTCTTTCACAACAGGTGCGTATATCTGGACTGTTGCGAGCTTAGCTATCCAATTGGGGAAGGATTTTTTTGTCAGTATCTTTTCCATAGTCTCACCTGATAAAATCTTCTGGATCTTCATCCTTAAAGGATGAAACAAGGGAAAGCTGGTCCGGATCAAATCCAACTTCGTAATCAAAGAGGGATTTGGCTTCTTTTTCGAGTTTTTTGTTTAAAAATCGGATGGGGATATCCAAAGGACAAACCCTTTCACATTCTCCGCAGTCAATGCAGCGCCCGGCAAGATGAATGGCCCTGATTATGTGATAGATAAATGTTTCTGAGGGGGTAGGTGATTTTTCAATCCATTTAATTCTCTGCGCTTTTTCTTCGGCTGTCGTGTCTGCAGTCACAGCAAAAGAGATGGTGTCCACCACGCATTCGTCACAGTAGCACATAGGGCAGACCGAGCGGCAGGCATAGCAGCGGATGCATTTGTCAAACTGCTTCTTCCAAAAATCCCATTTTTCTTTCTGAGAGAGGTTTTCGATTTTTTCTACAGATTTGAACTGGGCGTCGGTGGTTCGCTTAATTTTGTCACCAAAAAAAATGTCATACACAACAGGAGAATGTACAGGACACTCCACACATCGTTCTGCCAGAACCTCGTCGGCAGGGATTTTTGTTGTTCCATCTTCTGTAGTGACGACTAAATTTCTATTTGTGTCCCATTCGATCTTTTGAGCTTTTTTTCCCTTGAGTTTTTTAGCTACCTTTTTTTCATCAATAACTCCTGTACTCTCGCAGGAAACACCCAAAATAAAGACATCGTCTCTTTTGATGTATTTCTCCTGAAGCAGGACATTGATGGCACGGCTGTCACAGCCTTTGACCACAATGCCGACAGGCCGTTCATCGGGATGTTTTTCTCTTGCTTTCCGCTTTTTCTCGTCTCTTAAAAACCTGGTCAGGTTGTGAAAACATCCGGGATTCCAGACAAGCTTATCTGTATCCTCCGGGTTTTTTATAAAAGCCGGAGCAGCCGAAGTCCCGTTGGATCCTTCTGTATAACCGATGATATATTTAACTTTTTCGTCTTTGAGGAGATTAAGTGCTTCTTTTTTTAGGTCGTCGAGGTTTACCATTATTGGCTTCTCCTCAGATTTGTTTGAGGTCCTAGGGGTTTGAGGATATTGACAAAGTCCTTAATAATTTTTGTGTATTTTATGCCTTCAGCAGCCGAAACCCATGACATCTGGAAGCGGTCGGGTTCAAGCCCGATGTATTCCATAAGTTCTTTGACAAGAGCAATTCGTCGACGGGCATAATAGTTGCCTTTGATGTAGTGGCAGTCACCGGGGTGGCAGCCCGAAACCAGAACCCCATCTGCCCCTTTGTTGAAGGCAGAGAGGATGTAAAGAGGAGACACGCTCCCCGAACACATAACTGTTATGGGGACCACATTAGGTGGGTACTGCATACGCGACACACCGGCAAGGTCACTCCCTGCCGAGGAGCACCACTTACATAGAAAAGCGACAATTTTTGGTTCAAATTCTTCTGCCATTATCAGCCTCCGAGGCTAGCATTTATCATTTCATATATCTGGTATGGAGTGATATTTTTCACTTCTATTGCGGCTCTCAGACATGTTGCCGAACATGTCCCGCAGCCTTCACACAAAACTTCATTGACTTCGACTTTGCCGTTTTTGAGAGACAGCGCATCATAGGGACAGACATCTACGCACATTCCACATCCCGTACAGAGATTGGGGATACTCTTTGCCACTTGAGGAGAATGGAAGAGGTTTTCCTGAGAGAGAATGGCAAGCGCCTTGGCTGCAGCCCCAGATGCCTGTGCCACTGCTTCAGGAATGTCTTTGGGGGCTTGTGCGGCTCCAGCCAAAAACATGCCGGCGGTGACACTTTCCACGGGCCTGAGTTTTGGGTGAGCTTCTTGGAGGAAACCATCCTTGTCTATACTGATTTTAAGGAGTTTAGCCAGCTTGTCGGCGTCTTTGGATGGCCGCATAGCCTGGGCGAGGACGACCATGTCTGCGTCGATTTCAATGTCCTTTCCTGCTAAGGTATCGACTCCCCAGACACGAATTTTTCCGTTGTATTCGAAAATTTTCGAAACTTTCCCACGGAGGTAGACCACTCCATCTTCTTCGACAGCTCTCTGAACAAATTCCTCATAGCCTTTTCCACCGGATCGGATGTCTATGTAGAAAATGTAGGCCTGTCCATCAGGAACGTGATGTTTATAGAGCATGGCATGTTTCGCCGTGTACATACAGCAAATTTTTGAACAGTACGCACAGTGCTGTTCCGGATCTCTGGAACCCGAACATTGGATGAAGACGACTTCCTTAGGTACTTTATGATCCGAAGGACGAAGGACTTCTCCTTGAGTAGGGCCAGAGGCCGAACAGAGTCTTTCAAACTGGAGTCCGTCCAGAACATCCGGATATTTTCCGGAACCGTACTCACCCATTTCTTCTTTTTCGTAAAGATCAAAACCGGTGGCGATAACAATAGCTCCAACTTCCTCTTCAATAATCTCCGGCTTCATATCATAATCTATTGCCCCTGGATCACAGACGTCAGCGCATTTTCCGCACGCAATAGGGAGAAGTCCGGGGCAGTGTTTGTCATCGAGAGTATAGGTTGCTGGGATTGCCTGAGGGAAAGGCATGTAAATGGCTCTCCGTCCCGTCAGACCAAGGTCGAATTCATCGGATGTCAGAACAGGGCAGACTTTTGTGCATTCATCACAGAGAGTGCATTTGTCGGGATCGACAAACGTGGGGTTTTTCTTAATTTTGACATTAAAATTCCCGACGTATCCCGAGATCTCCTGGACTTCACTATATGTTAAAAGCTTGATATTTTCATGTTTCGAGACTTCTACCATCTTGGGCGACAGGATACACTGGGAACAGTCGAGAGTGGGGAATGTTTCTGAAAGCTGGATCATATGCCCCCCAATAGAGGGGTTTTTTTCTACCAATACGACTTCGTAACCGGTGTTAGCCATATCCAGAGCGGCTTGAATACCGGCAATGCCTGCTCCAATAACCATTGCTCTCCTGGTGACGGGAAAGCTGATGGGTTCCAGAGACTCATTCTTATTGACTCTTTCCACAGCGCTCCGTGTGATCTTTTCTGCTTTGATTGTGGCTTTTTCTTTGTCTTTGTGGACCCAACTGCACTGTTCGCGGATGTTGGCGATTTCGCTTTGAAATTCGTTTATACCGCCGGCCTTGGCGGCATTCTGGAAAGTTTTCTCATGAAGAGTGGGGGAACAACAGGATACGACAATACTATCCAGCTTATGCTCTTTAATGGCATTTGTGATGAGGTTCTGGCCTGGATCCGAGCACATATACACATAATCTTCACTGTGGGCTACAGCCTTATGCTTGCCAAGTTTATCGGCGACTTTTTTTACATCTACAGTTCCAGCGATGTTTATCCCACAGTGACAAACAAATACGCCCGTTCGTTTCTTCATTTTATATCCCTATATATATTTATTTTTTTAATTTCTGTTTTGCTTTGGGTGCTGCAGGTTTTTTTGCTGCGGCTTTTTTGGTTTTCAGTAAGGCTTTTTGGCCGTGTTTATAGCCTTTATCGAAGGCTTCGATGTTTCTGTCGAGGAATCGATCTGGAACTAAACCAGGGAGAGCCTTTTTCATTGCTTCGGTTGAGACAGTATTCGTTACGGCGGTGAAGAAGCCGAGCATAACCAGATTGGCAAAAACACGATTTCCCAATTCTTCGGCAAATCGCGTGGATGGAATGGAATACATGTTGACTTTTCCTCGGACAGACTTGGGTTTAACCAGGTCGGTATCGATGATGAGAATCCCCTTGTTCCCCAACTCCGGTTCATATTTATCGTACGCTTCCTGAGACATGGAAACAAGAATGTCCGGAGACGTGATGTAAGGATAGAGAACACGTTCATCAGATACAATCAGTTGTGAAGCGCACGCACTGCCTCGAGCTTCAGGGCCAATGGCCTGATTCATAGTCGCATGTTTATTATCAAAGAGAGCCAGTGCTTTTCCTGTAATGAGCGCACATCTTATGATTCCCTGGCCTCCAAAGCCAGTAAATCTGATTTCAGTCTTTTTCATGGTTAATTCTCCCATAGAGTTGATAATCATCACCAAGCACATTAGTAAAATGATTGTTCATGGCAGTAAGATAATCCGGCTTATCCTTTTCGACAAATTTTCCCACAATGAGTTTGCCCTGGTAATCGATATCAACAGTCCTTGTGTCTGCACCGTGGATAATTTCGGCTTGTTCGTAGTAGTACTTGAGCAGATTTAATCCATCCCCAAGGCGGTTTCGGCGAGCATAAAGAGTCACACAAGGTGTGATCACTTCAATAAAGGAAAATCCCTTTCTATTGAGGGCTTCCTGGATCGATTTTGTCACTCTTCTTAAATGGAGGGCTGTCCAGCGGGCGACATAAGTTGCCCCCGCAGCTTCAGCGAGGTAGGGAAGACTGAAGGCGTATTCATAGTTGCCGTAAGGGGCCGTGGATGCGTTGGCCGTCAAGGGTGTTGTTGAGGCCACCTGTCCTCCAGTCATGGCGTAGTTGAAATTGTTAACACAGATAACAAGAAGATCCATGTTTCGTCTTGCGGCATGAATGAGGTGATTTCCACCGATTCCTGAGAGGTCTCCATCGCCACTAAAAACAACGACCTTGGTGTCTGGTTTGGCCAGTTTAAGACCGGTGGCAAACGGTATAGCACGACCGTGTGTGGTGTGGAAGGAATCCAGCTTGACATAACCGGCTACGCGGCCTGTGCAGCCGATTCCAGAGACGACAGCGAGTTTATCCAGATCTTCCTTATTTTTTTTTATGGCTTCGGCAAAGGATGTGACAACGGTTCCAATCCCGCAGCCTGCGCACCAGATGTGAGGAATCCTATCCATTCTCAGGATATTTTCCATCGGGTTTTTAGGTTCGCGTTTTTCGACTTTTTTCATTTTACAGCCTCCTTGATGGCATCGAGAATATCTTGAGGATCGTGAACCCAACCACCGCAGTGTGGAACACTCACGACTTTACAGCTGTTTCCGGAAGCACGTTCAACTTCTCTGACCATCTGTCCGTAATTGATTTCCGGGAAAACGAATGCCTTGACTTTCTTGGCGAGCTGTTTGATCCGTTTCTCTGGAAAAGGCCAGGCTGTGATGAGCCTCAGTGTACCAATTTTTATTCCTGCTTTTTTGGCCTGCTGAACGGCACGGACGGCGACCCGTGATGTGATGCCGTAAGAAATAACAACAATTTCCGCTCCTTCTGTGTCGTTTTCTTCAATACGGATAATTTTATCGGCGTTGCCGCGGATTTTTTCTATAATATGAGTCACATTGACTTTCTGGCATTCGGCATTGATGACAGGGTATCCACGCTCGTCATGTGTGAGCCCAGTTGTATGAAAACGATGGCCTTCTCCGACTCTGGCCAGGAACGGAATGCCATCTTTGTCATTTTTGTAGGGAAGATATTCCCCCACGGGGCCTGTGTACCATTTTCTCTCGACCACATCGATCTCTTCGGCTGGAGGAATGATCACTTTTTCGTGCATGTGTCCCACACATTCGTCTGTCATAACAAAAACAGGAACTCGGTAGGTTTCAGACAAATTGAATGCATCAATAGTAAGATCAAAACATTCTTGTGGAGAATCAGGACAGAGAGCTATGATTTCGTAGTCTCCATGGGATCCCCATTTGGCCTGCATCATGTCCTGCTGACCAGTGAGAGTGGGAAGACCGGTTGATGGGCCTCCTCGCTGGACGTTGGCAATAACAAGAGGTATTTCCATCATACACGCCAGTCCGATGTTTTCCATCATCAATGAAAATCCAGGTCCTGAAGTCACGGTCATGGCTTTTTGACCTCCCCAAACGGCTCCGATTAATGAAGCCATTGAGGCGAGCTCGTCTTCCATCTGGATGAAGATTCCTCCAACTTTTGGGATTCTTCCAGCGAAATGCTCTGCTGTTTCAGTGGAAGGTGTTATGGGGTAGCCGCCAAAAAATCGGCATCCGGCCGCTAATCCTCCTTCTGCGATTGCATAGTCTCCATCTAGATAATGGGCGCCTGTTAAAACTCCCTTAGGATCGGCTTTGACTTTTTTCACCTTCTTCCTCCTCGTCTTTGAGTGTGACAAATATGGCAAATTCGGGGCAGATTGTCTCACACAGCTGACAGTACATGCACTTATCTTCATCCTTTATGTAAGGGGGATGATAGCCTTTGACGTTAAACTCTTCTGACATTTCGAGTACATCATGTGGACAGTATTCCACACAAAAGGCGCATCCTTTGCACCTGTCTTTGTTGATGTGTATCTCGCCCTTCTTAGCTTTTAAATTACCAAAATATACCATTGTTTCCTCAGATTAATTTTTTTTCTTTTAGAAGCGGCATGGGATCGATGTAGTGAAGATCGAACCTCAGGCTTTCTTCAGGACATCCCAAAGCGATCGCCATCAGTTGAGAAAAATACAAGATTGGGACAGTTTTGAAATCTGGATATTTCTCGAGTGTTCTTTTCTGCCTCTGGTCCAAATTAAAGGCGCATAGGGGACAGCTGACCGCTACCATCTCGGCTCCGAGACCAGTGGCGGATGAGAGAATACTGTAAGCTCGATCTGCGACAATTTCAGGTTTGTCAACCGTTTGATAGGACGCACAGCATTCGGTCTTGTATGGGAAATCTATTGGATCTGCACCTAAAACGGACATTAAATCTTCCATTATTGTGGGATTTTCCATATCATCAATGCCAATTTCTTTAGGACGCACAAGCAGGCAGCCGTAATAGTTGGCTATCTTGAGATTATTCAGAGGTTTTACGATTTTTTTTGCCAGATTGTCGAATTTGATCTCATCTCTTAAAATTTCAAGAAGATGGAGGATCTTTACATCTCCCTCATATTTAACATTTTCTCGATACATAAAATCATTGATTTTATCGAGATCTTCCGGTTGGGATTTCATGCGTTCATTGGCTGCCTTCAAGGTGTTAAAACACATGGAACAGAGGGTCATCACACTGTCGGAACCGGATTCTTTGACACGGATTAAATTGCGGATGGGAGCGAGATGATGCATCAGATCATCGGTGGCGAGAGAAAAGACAGTTCCGCAGCAATTCCAACGGGGGATTTCCTCGACTTCAATGCCGAGATGTTCTAGTGAACAGAGAGTGGAGTCTTCAAAATTTTTCGCATGGTTTTTTAACGTACACCCAGGATAATAGCTTAATTTCATTAAAATAATTCCTTCTGATATTGGTATTAGGGCAAATGTTAGGCATACCAGTATTTTCTTAGGAGGTGAATTTCCTCATACTGCTAATAAGGGCGATTGGAGGCACATCTTCCTTTTCATCCCCGGACATTTTTTCTACTTCAAGATGATCCTTTCTTTTTCGCAGGAGAATCTGCCTTAAAGCTTCGATCACTTCAGCAATGTTGATTCCCTTTGGACAGCGGGAATTGCACATGAAACAGGATTCACAAATCCAAATTGACCGGGATTCAAGGAGTTCGTTTTTAAACCCCAACTGAGCATAACGGATAATTTGATTGGGGAGGATATCCATTTCGGAAACGGCTGGACAACCTGCGGAACATTTGCCGCACTGGTAGCAGGCAAGGAGGTTTTGACCGCTCAATTCTTGGATTTTCAGAACAAAAGGATCTTCAATCTTATTCTTGGAGATATTAACTCTCATGAGTGCTTCTCTTTTTTATAATATTTCTTATAACCTACTGTAATTATAGGAATTATGATAGAATAAAAATAGATTACAGTATAGCACACTCAATCCCGCTGTCAAGAAAATTCAACCAAATAATTGAAGATTTGATGAGAAAAAAAATAAGATGGATTTGTTCTCCATTTTTGACAAAAATCATTAAAGAAAATCTTTCAATATTAGGCAATATATCTTCCTCTCAAAGAACCCCAAATGAGAAACAGCAGGCAAAAAGAGTTGAGGAGAAGAACATATTTAAGCAGAAGAGGGAGCCCTAAAAGAGGGATGAGGAAAGCTGATGTCGCGATGGCCCCAACAAAAGAACCCATCAAGTCTAACCCGTATCCCAAACCATAATTCTTTTTTTCTCTAAGATACAATTGATTGGATACAACAAAAAGATCGCCATTGAATAGGCCTAGAAAAAACAGGAAGACAAAAAAATAGATTTCGGGTGGTCGTTTTGTGAAAAGAAAAGTTGAGATCGTTATAAGGAGAACAAGTCCGGACTGGATTTGGATCATATGACCAAAACGGTTCTTTACAATCCGGCCAAAAATAGCTCCGAAAAAAAGACCCATCATAAAAGCTGCAAACAGAAGAGAGACCTTTTGATAGAGGACACCATGAACTGTTTGAAAGCTGATGATGACGATGATCTCAACAATAAGAGTTGACAAACCCATAACAAGAAGAGGAGTGAGGAAGTATGTTGAATGTTGTCGCCTCTTAAGGCCAAGAACAATAAGAATGGATATAAAACAGATTAAAGGGAGGTCTAGAAGCCAAAAAGGGGACAGTCGGGAGAGTCTGGAGAAAAATTTGGATTCAAATGACTTGAACTGTTTGCTCCAGAGAACAGAGTTGAAAAAGTAACTGATAGGCGCCAAGTCCTGATTCAATTTTTTTCCGCCTGACAAAATCGTGTCTCTTAAAGCACTGACACGCAATGGATTTAAGCGTGATTGAAGGAGTTCAGGACTCACAAATGTCGTATTCAGGTTTAAAGAACGGATGTCTTTGGACAGGGCGTCGGCACTTAAAGGAGGGAGACTGGAAGAAGCCAGGAAAATGTTTGTTTCTCCGGGAATAATCTCAACCACAGAAAAAACACTTTTTAATGTGTGGTACACAGATGATAGATAATCCTGCAGTTCGTAGCTGATATAGTTTTCAGCCGATGAGACACGAAATGAAAGAATTCCGTTTGGATTGAGTTTTTCTTTAGCTTTTAGAAAAAACTCTCTGGTGTAGAACCTGTTGATCAACGCAGAGAAGGGGTCCGGCAGGTTGAGTAAAATGGCATCATACCTTTGTGTCACTTTGTCTATAAAGGCGATACCATCTTCGTAGATGATGTGTACACGGGGGCTTCGGAATAGCCTTAAGACCTCTTCTGGTAGAAAACGGAAGGACATTCGAAGTATTTCCGGATTCAGCTCCACACAGTCCACCTGTGTATAGGGGTATTTGAGGATTTGTCTGAGTTCTTCTCCCGATCCTCCTCCGATTAGAAGGACCTTTTCGGAATATGGTTTTTGCAGGAGAGGAAAGTGAACTAATTCTTCTGCAGAGGCGAGGTCCGGGTACGTGTAGATCGGGACACTGTTGCTGTAGAGGGAAATCTGTTCCTCAGTCTTTATAACATGAAGTGTTCCATACACAGTGTCCTTGCTTTCGACTAGAGATAGCGGAGCCCAGTAGATTTTCTGGCTCGGGATATCTGCAGTCCAAAGTGCTGCCATTACGATGGCTGAGGCTAAAAAGAGAGGGATGGATCTGAAATTTCGACAAGAAATGAAAAAAGTTAACGCGATGAAAATTCCCAAGATAGATGCCATCTGCCAGTTTGAGAAAAAAGGGATAAGGAGAAAATTGAGACAAACTCCGGCTGCAGCCGATCCTAAAGATTCAAGTATGTAAACCTGGGCAAGATGTCCTTTTGAATAATGAATATTAAAGACAAAGAGCAGGCCCAGGGGAAATCCGGAAAAGAAGGATAAAAAAAGAGCAAAAAATAATATCGGAATTGTTCCTGTTAATTCTCCAGGAAGGGAATGAAGTACAAAGCGGGAAAATCGAAGTCCGATAAGGCTGAAAGCAAACAAGATTAAAAGAAGATGATAGAGGAAGAGAAATCTATTGGAGTTGAATTTTATCTTGGATGCCAAAATGCTTCCCAGTGCCCCCCAGAGAAGCCAAGTTCCCAGGATGAGGCCAAATGTGATTTCATTCCCGAAAAAATGGACGGCAAATTCTCTCATCAGGATGACCTGGAAGGAGAGGGCCGCAAATCCAAGAAGGAAAGCAGGTATGACTTTTCTCATTTTTAAAAAAAAACTAAGACCAGATACCGGGAATTAAATTCTGGCAGAAATTGCATTGCCCTTTGATTAGCTCAATTTTTTTTATCTCGTAGCCTCGACGCTGGATAATCATATTTTGACAATGCGGACAAAATGTGTTTTCAGCCACATGACCGGGGACATTTCCGATATAAACATAGTGCAGCCCTTCCTCTTTTGCTGTATCATGGATGCGGACCAGAGTTGAAAGAGGAGTAGGAGGCAAATTTTTCATGAGGTACATCGGCTGGAACCGGGAGAAATGGATCGGGACATCTAGCCCGATTTCTGCTTTCAGCCAGCGGCACAACCGTATGATATCTTCATGGCTGTCATTCAAGCTGGGAATAACCAGATAGACGATTTCCAGCCAAACATCACTTTTTGCGATAGTTTTGATCGCCTCCAAGACAGGTTTCAGTTCTCCTCTGACATATTTTGTGTAAAAATCCTGAGTAAAAGCCTTTAAATCCACTTTAATCGCATCCACAACTTCCAATAGCTCTTGAAGGGGTTCTTGATTGATATGACCTCCTGTAACGACGACATTCCGGATGTTTCTTTGAGATGCCTCTTTTGCTGTATCTACCATATATTCAAAGAACACAACAGGCTCTGAATATGTATAGGCGATGATGGGGCTGCTGTATTTTTTTGCATTGTCGGCCACGGATGCTGGAGGGAGGTCGATATGTCGGATCTGCTCAGGCCGGACTTGGGAGATCTCCCAGTTTTGGCAGAATTTACAGTTGACGTTACACCCTGCAGTGGCGATGGAGAGAGTGCTCTGGCCGGGAAGAAAGTGGAAGAGCGGTTTTTTTTCAATGGGGTCGATGTTGAGCGAACATGCTTTGCCGTACACCAAAGTGTAGTATGTCCCCTCACTGTTTTCCCGTACACCGCAGTACCCACGCTCTTTATCACCCAACCTGCAGAACCGGGGACACAATTCGCACTCGATTTCCCTGTCTTCCAGTTTTTTATAAAACG
>JAUWVG010000214.1 GCA_030617525.1 Candidatus Aminicenantota bacterium
TCATCCATGCATTGACTCCGTTGGAGTAAAAAAGAAGAAGATCCTTCATCTTTGTTGAAAGCATGTCGTAGTCCTTGAGTGTAGCCTCCTTCAGGCCATAATTCCGGAGAATTTTATCCTGACTCAGAGCCGCTTTTCCTAAAATCTCTGACAGACGACCGAAACCGGCTCGACGCGAAAGGTCCATTTGCCACATTCGTTCCTTGGCATGAATGAATCCACATGCAAAAAACAAATCCTCCTCGTTCTCAGCAAAGATGTGAGGAACACCCCATTCATCTGTAACAATTCGAACTTGATTTTTGAGACCCTTGAGTGAGGTTTCCCCTTCGATTTTTGGTTTACTGAGATGAAAATGAAGAAAAAGAAAAAAAACAAGTCCTGCCACAAAAACAAAAATGGAGAGGAGAGTGAATCCTAAAATTTTTTTCATTATTACTCAAAGTTAAAGACATTGCTTTTATCCTGATTGACGATTTCGTCAGCCCTTTCGATGATATCATCAACAAACACAATCCCCTGTTTCCTTGCCGCCTCTAAATTGAGATGAAGTTTGATCTCTGTCATGTATTGAATAGGAATATCATTTGGACTTGTACCGTTTTTAACTTGAAGAGCAATCTGGCCCGCCTTATAACCCATGGCATAGAAATCCCATCCCATAGCGGCACAGGCCCCATTCAGGGTATGAGGAGGGAACCCTCCAAAAAGAGGAATGGCATTTTCTTCCGCTACTCTTCCAATGACTTCAAATGAAGCATTAATCGTATTATCCGAAATTTGGTAGATGGCATCAATTTTATCGTTGATCAAAACTTGTGCAGATAAGAGAATTTCGTTTGCGCTGGCAATCGAGACTGCCTTTATCTCCAGATTCAGTTCTTCCGCTCCCTCTCTTGCCAGTTTCAAATAATATTCGGAATTGAGCTCGGACGGTGTCCATAGAGTTCCAATTGTCTTAACATCAGGAAGCACCTCTTTTATAAAACGTAAACTTTCTTTGATCGGTCCCCGTGAGGAGACCCCGGTCACATTGCTCAAATGGTCATCGTCTGATAACAAGCCCGGCAAAAAGGGATTGGCCACAGAAGAAAACACAATAGGAATAGTCCGTGTCGCGTGAAGAACAGCCTGAAGACAAGGCGTGGAAAAAACGATAATCATGTCCACTTCATCCACTACCAACTCCCTCGCAATCTTCTGAGCTTCAGGAATACTCCCCTTTGCATTTCTTAAGTCCAGTCGAATATTTGCTTTGTCGAACAATCCATTATCTTCGAGCGCAGCTTGAACTCCTCTGCGGACATCATTGAGTGTAGGGGCATCCGTGAACCAGAATATCCCCAATGTATAGAGGTCGGGTTTTTCCTTTTGGCAGCCGTAGAACAGCACGATAAAAAGAAAAAATAGTGTGATAATTTTTCTCATTTCAGGACGACTACATTTTTTTTCATCATATAAAAAAAGAGTGAGATGAGCAACTCCTTTTTCCGTAATTTTAAGAACGAGTTCAAAAAAGTGATTAGAAATTATGGAAGAAAAAATCTGACGAGGTGGAAGCGCTCCACTCGGATTTTTAACGCCATTCCCTCGTGGTTCCTCTCGGCACTTGCGTAACTCCGCACATTTGTTTTTGACATTACATAGAGAAATGAGGAAGCTCCCTCATATCTCAGGATTGGACATTTGGGATGGATTGTTTACAATAGTCTCAAAATGTCACGTTACTTTATCGGCACGGCGGGTTGGAGTTACAAAGATTGGGAAGGAATTGTCTATCCCGAAAAAAAAGAATCCCATTTCCACGCTCTGACATATTTGGCCAAATTCACCAATATCGTCGAGATCAACAGCACTTTCTACAGAACCCCAGCAATGCACATCGCTCTTTCCTGGACAAAAAGAGTCGGCAACAATCCCGAATTTCTTTTTACTGTTAAACTGCACCAAATTTTTACACACCAAAGAAAAGATTTCACTCAAAAAAATGTCGATGATTTTAAATTTGGGATCAAGCCTCTTCGAGCCAAGGGCATGCTTGCCGCTATACTTGTTCAATTCCCCTGGTCATTTGCCAACACCACATCACATCTCGATTATCTTGCTAAACTTTTTAAGCTGTTCTCCGGATTTCCTCTCGCTGTCGAAGTCAGGCACGGAACCTGGAATCACAAACACTTTTTTAAACTTCTCAAAGATTTTCGTGTCAGTTTTTGCAATATAGATCAGCCCCTTATCGGGAATTCTTTAAAACCGAGCGCAATCGCAACGACACCTGATCTGTCCTATGTGAGACTCCATGGAAGAAATCACGAAAACTGGTTCAAAAAGGATGCCGGAAGAGATGACCGTTATGATTATCTGTACAAGGCAAATGAATTGGATGATTGGGTTGAAAGAATAAAGGAACTTGGGAACAAGAGCGAAAAAGTCCTTGTTATAACCAACAACCATTACAGAGGACAGGCATTGGCCAATGCTCTTCAGATTAAAAATAAAATCACAGGAGAAAAACTCGACATCCCACTCTCACTGCTCAAAACATATCCCCTCCTTAAAGAAATTGCAGAAAAGATCAAGAGCGGCCAGTTTGATCTATTTCCGGAAGAATAAGAAAGGGTTCTAGGATTCGAGGATTCAAGGGGTCGAGAGAAAAGAACCATATTTATCTATATGCACAAATGCATCCAGATTTTTGCGTCCCGGCCTCTTTTTTTCCCATTTTACCTGTTTTTCTGAGAGATTCGGACTCGACTCATCCGATTTTTTGCCCACAATGATCAGCGTAATGACTTTATATTCTCCAGGAATGCCCAGAATCTCTCTTGTTTTTTTTGGGCTGAACCCGGCAATGGGATGGGCAACAAGTCCGAGCTCTGTTGCACGCAGGATCAAAAAACCTGCTGCCAGCCCGCAGTCAAACTGGTAATATCTTCTATTCCGAATAACACAGTCATCCTCTTTTTTTCCAAAAACAGCGATTATCATCGAAGCATCATACGCCCATTTGTTTCCTTCTGAGAGAGCTTGCCGCATCTCAACCAGTCTTTGCGGTTTAAAAACAAACACAAAATTCCATGGTTGATTGTTAAAACAAGAAGGAGCCAACTGGGCACTTCTGGCCAAATCTTCGATGAGTTCGGACGATACCACCTCCGGTTTGAAAGAGCGATAAGACCGGCGGTTCTTTATAGCTTTTAATACATCCATTTCAATCCTCTATTTTTTGGTCAAGATTAATTCGGACAATTTAAAAATGAAAAATATGAATCTCACACCCTTCGGCTTCAATTTCCAATATCCACGTCTTCCAAACCTTTGCTTCACCCGTCCAAGCCAAAACGACAGGAACACCAAATTTCTCCGGGAGGAAGCTCAACTCTCCATCTGCGAAAACGCCCCCTCCCTGTTCGGCGGGATTTCGAAGCCGGACTTTTACATTTTTGGCTGCTTTGTCCCCAATATTTAGAAGATATACTCTCAGAGTTCTTGGCTGGACAAGAATATTGGGATCATTGGCACCCCGATTTGGCTCCGCCCATATGGGGGAAGAAACAATGGTCGCATTCTTGTGCTGTTTTGAGAAAAACTGATGGAGACGAAGCGCCTCTTCAGGAAGTCCCGTGCCATCTGTAGGAAAATCAAAAAATCGTTCGCACAATTGATCAGCAAACTGAAGCAGTCCCGGTGTGGCGTTTGGAGCAAAAAATCCTACCCCAGGAGACTCGGGAGCGACAAGGCGGACAAAACGCATCTGCTGTTCCACTTCTTCCTTAGTGTCAGCCCACTTATTCTTATCTTCAGGCTTTCCGGAACTCAATCCCAGCGCCACAACACTTTTTTCCAGAATTTTGTGCATCCTAGCCACATAAACCTGAGTGGCAATCCACCAATAATCGCTTTTGCTGCTGATGTAGGCTTCCAAAAGAACCAGAGACACGACATCCTTGTAGGCTTCGGCTAAAACTTGAGATATGGGGCCTCTCATCTGCCAGACGGCCAGATCCAAATTGGGTTTTTTCTGTTTGGTTATCCTGAGAATCTTCGCGCTTTTTTGATCGGTTTTCCCGCCAAAATCAAACCCAAATTCATCAATACAGATAACAGGATTCGTTTCGCCTCCATAGTCGCGGTTCATCAAAATATCGACCGCTCTGTCCACAGGGGACTTCAGCAGATCGAACCATGTCTGGTGGGCAGCAGGAACAACCCCCCGATTTCTCCAATATTTACGGTCTCCAATCCGGGCGGGAGTATGGAAGGTCAGTGATTTCAGCTCTTTCGGATCGTGCTTTCCAATAAACGTGAATGCAATAATCTTTTCCTGACCGAGGACTTTATTTTTCTCTTGCACGACAGCCGCCGGAACATTTAAGGCAAGACAAAATATAACAATTTTCACAACCAGAAATTTTCTCATATGAATACTTTTTTTAATTATATCATTTTTCCTGGATTATTCACGAATGATATAAACTGTCAACATTTGACATTAACCTGGACAATTCACGAGTCGAGGTTGCTACAGATGCGAGGCATCTGCCCATGAAGCTGTGGTTTTCCACCGCGAATGGGAAGTAACGAAGCAGATGTGGTGAGATCGTCTCGCCCCCTTGGGGTAAAAAATGTCGATTATAATAAAAAGTCTAACGAAAAAAAGTTTTCAAGATGTTATCCCGAAAAGCAAAGGAACATAGGGAAAATACAGAAATTAAAATAAATATCGATATTTTTTATGAATTATTCAGGTTTTTAAGGTTTGAGGAAAGTGCAGTTGAAAACTTTGGGCCTCCCGCTGCCATCCCGCCTGATCTCCCCTCTCAAATAGCATGTAGGAGGAGAGCCGAATGTTTGACCTTTCGTCTCTCCGACACCCTCTAAAAGACCTGACTCGTCCTCAAAGAGAAAAAAATACTTCCGGCCGTTGGTCGTTCCCTTCAGACGGGCATCCACCACTCTGACAATCAATTCCACTTCACACCCCACATGACGGGCCAAATCTCTTATCCTCAAAGGAGGCCTTTTCCCTGTATAGAGGGAAAGAGAATCTCCTTCCGGATCGAATCCGAGGGATTCGACAACCATCCTTTCCTTCTGCCTTGAACTCAGATCCGAAACCTCCCCCATCCCCTCCAGGCCTCTAAAATAACGGAGGATCTGCTGTGTCCTCTTCGGCTCGAGAGAATCCAAGGCACCGGACTGGATGAGAGGAAAAAGC
>JAUWVG010000104.1 GCA_030617525.1 Candidatus Aminicenantota bacterium
GGTCTTTATAGTCGGGTATCCCGTGACCATGATAACGATCGTTTCGGGCCTTTCCTGTCTGATGGTTTTGAGGAGGTCCAGCCCGCTGATCCCCGGCGTCATGAGGTAAGTGATAATCACATCATACCTTTCTTCTTTGTCCTTTTTTAACGCTTCTTCGCCACTCAAGGCCGTATCGATTTCGTAGTCTCCGGAAAGGATAGCCTGCCGGATGCTTTTTCCGACATTTATTTCATCATCGACAACCAATATTTTTGTTTTTACTTTTGACATACTTCCTCCTTAACTGTCTGTTTTTTTTGCGGAAATTGGCAGGCCGACTGTGAATGTCGTTCCCAGGCCCGGTTTGCTCTCTACAGTGATTTTCCCATGGTGTTGATTGATAATACCGTAGCTGACAGCCAGCCCCAGGCCGGTACCGCTTGTTTTTGTGGAAAAAAAGGGATCGAATAGCTTGTTGATTTGTTCTTTGGCGATACCGATACCCGTGTCCGAGAAGTCGATCTCGATGGTTTTTTTATCAGGAGAATATCGGCTGGATAGAGTCAAAGTGCCGCCTGCAGGCATGGCTTCAGAGGCGTTGAGCATGAGGTTCCAGAAGACCTGCTTGATTTTGTTCTGGTCCAACTCAATAGGAGGGAGTGTGTTGTCGAATTTCTTCTCGATCCGGATGTTCTGGAAAGAAGCCTGGTTTTCGAGAAGCTGTAGAGTACGGATGAGAGTGTCGTTGACATTGGTGTACACTTTCTGGGGGGGGCTTTGACGTGAAAACTCGAGCATGCCCCGGACGATCTCGCTGCACCGGGAAGTTTCTTCGGCAATAAGGCTCAGGTTTTCGTAGAATTTATGCTTTTTTTTCGTTTTTTCCAGCATGAGGTGAGTGTTTATTAAAATAGAGGTTAAGGGATTGTTGATTTCATGGGCGATGCCCGCAGCCATCTTTCCCAAAGACGCCAGTTTTTCTGACTGAATCATGGAATCCTGCACCACCCGCAGTTCTTGAGTTCGTTCTTCCACTCTTTTTTCCAGAGTTTTTCCCCAGTGGACGAGATTTTCGTTTGCCCTTTTGAGGTTTTTGGTCATCTGGTTGAAGGATTGCGCCAGTTTTCCCGTTTCATCCTCCAAGGTCACATCGATCCTGTGATCGAGGTTACCCTGGGCAATTATTGTCGTGGCCAGAACCATTTTCTTAAGCGGTTGGATGATGGTCGACGTGATGAAAAAGAGGATGATGATAAGGATGATGACGCTCAAGATGGCCATGCCGGCAAAGGTGAGCATAACCCTGTTTCTCAGATCGATGTACGGTTTTTCGAGCATGCCGACATAGAGAATCCCGATGATTTCACCCGAGATGTTTTTGATCGGTTCATAGGCGGTGATATACCAATCGTTGACCACAAAGGCTCTGTCTATCCAGGACTTCCCTTCCTTCAAAACGGCCTGATGGACTTCTTTCGATACGCGTGTTCCGATCGCCCTCTGGCCGCTGGTGTCTTTGACGTTGGTCGAAATGCGCAGATCGTGCTGGAAAATTGTGGCTGTTCCGGTTTCTCTTCCCTTGTATTTTTCACCCCGGAAGACGATGTCTTTGACATGGTCGACGATTTCGGGATTTCGGTTGAGAAGAATACCGGCGTAGAGGACCCCAAGGATTTGGCCTGAATCATCGATGAGAGGCGCGGCGGCCTGAAGCATCATCCCATTTTCCTCATGGTCTTCCTCTCGAGGACTGGCCATGGGAGTGGGGATGAATTTGAGGTAAGCTCGCTCAGCCAGGCTCTCGCTTTCTTTGAGAAGTTCTTGTCTCGAGATGATCTGGGTTCCCGAGATGATGTCTCCAGCTAAGGCTCGTGTGACCAGGGGATTGTCGGATGGGTCGTTTCCCTGGATTTCAGGCTGCGTCGACCGAAAAACAACTTGGCCTTCTGCGTCTGTCAAAGTCAAGATGTCCAGTTCGAAATCTATCCTGACCCGGTCGAGATATCTCTGCAGGATTGTACGA
This sequence comes from Candidatus Aminicenantota bacterium, assembly GCA_030617525.1. GTDB lineage: Bacteria > Acidobacteriota > Aminicenantia > Aminicenantales > Aminicenantaceae > JAUWVG01. The sequence continues at coordinate 2,006 of JAUWVG010000104.1, forward strand.
TTGTTTTGTATCAGAGCGTGCTGGAGGGATTCCCGTGTGGAATTTAAGCGAACGATGTTCTTAAGGTGGCTGAGCTTTTCGTTATAAACCATCCAGGCGGAAGCGAGGTCGTGTCTGACCTTGTCCTGGGCCAGATTGAGAATCGTTCTGTGTTCAAGCCTTGTGCCCAGGGTGAGTGTCAGCAGCCCGCCGAATAGGATCACGGTTGAAAAACTCAAGATAAATTTGGCCCGGAGGGGAAGGTTGAGAAATTTGTTAAATGTTTTAATTTTAGCCTCCACAAAAGACGAGTACTGCAATTTGTATGCCGTTTGGTCACGAATGTGTATGTTGCTGAAAGGAAGATTCTTTTCAGGAATAATCGGCAAAAAATAAAAAATGGTTATGGATGTAGAAACTCATTTTAGGGGAAATTCTCCACACTTGTGTTGCATTATGACCTATTCGTATTTTTCATTTGACCGGTCTGGACTTATAACCTGTATGATTTCAATACGTTAGTTTCTTAACCTGTTGGCATTCTTTTTGCACTATATAAAATGGGCAGATCTCCATGGGAAACATGTTTGTACCTCGCTGGTCTTTGGGGGTTAAAGCCAAAAGGGAGATTTGTATTTGAAAGGAGGTTGCCGATGGCAGTCATCTTGACCATTATCACTTGGACCCTCATTATTTTTGTGAGTTATTTGGTTCAGAGACGAAAAAGGAGACAGGAGGATAGGAATATTGTAATCGATGGGCGATCCCATCAAGCTCGCTAGAATTGGATATTAAATTTTTTAATTTTAGCGAGAAGAGTTTTGCGATCGATGTTAAGGATTTTGGCCGTCCGGCTCCTGTTCCCGTTTTGAGCTTTGAGAACCAAACCGATATATTCTCCCTCAATCTCCTCGAGTTCTTTAAACTTGCCATTGACCGGTCCCATGAAGGAGGCATTTCTTCCAATCCTATGGTAAACCAAGTCTTCCAACCTGATTTTATCTCCCCGTGTCAATACGACCGCCCTTTCTATGGTGTTTTCCAGCTCACGAATATTTCCCGGCCAGTCGTATCCCATCAGGGCTTTTTTTATTTCTGGAGAAATGGCCCTGATGTTTTTCTTGGCTTTTTTATTGTACTTTTTCAGGAAGTGATCCACCAGCCGGGGAATATCTTTTTTCCTCTCTTTGAGGGAGGGGAGGTGGATAGGAACGACACTTAACCTGTAAAAAAGATCTTCACGGAACGTCCCTTTCTGGACGCAATCTGCCAGGTTTTTATTGGTGGCTGCAATGATGCGGACATCAACCTTGATCGGCTTAGTACTTCCCACTCTTGTTACTTCCAGTTCCTGGATGACCCTTAAGAGCTTTGCCTGGATGTTAATGCTGATATTGGCGACTTCGTCCAGAAAAATCGTTCCCTCATTGGCCACTTCGAACCGGCCGTGTTTGGTTTGATGGGCTCCGGTAAAGGATCCTTTGACATGGCCGAAAAGTTCACTTTCGAACAGCGTCTCGATTAAGGCGCCGCAGTCGACCACCACAAAAGGGGCCTTTTTTCTCGGACTGTGTTTATGAATTTCCCTGGCGAGGAGGTCCTTCCCTGTGCCGCTCTCCCCGGTGATCAGCACGGTGCTGTCCGAAGGGCTGACCCGCTTGACGATATCCATAACTTTCTGCATGGCTCGGCTCTCTCCGATTTCCATCTCGAACTCCAATTTGGCTTCCAGTTCTTGCCGGAGAGAGAGAGTCTCGAAATAGCTTTTCCTCTTTTCCAAGGCTTTGTTTGTGATAAGGCGGAGCTCTTCGGGGCTGAATGGCTTAGAGAGGTAGTGGAAAGCTCCGAGCTTCATGGCTTCGACGGCGGAATCGATGGAGGCGTATCCCGTGATGATTATGACAGGAGTGGCCGGATTTTCTTCTTTGAAAAGGCTCAAAAGCTTTATGCCGTCCAGACCCGGCAGTTTAAGATCGAGGAAGACGAGATGAAAAAACTCCTCTTTAAAGATTTGCAACCCTTCATTTCCATCCTTCGCTGTTTTGACCGTGTTGCCTTCTCTTTGGAGAACTTGGCGGCAGGAATCACGAATGGCTTCGTCGTCGTCGATGATCAGGATTTTGGATTTGTTAAGCATGGTTTTCATCTCTTTTGACAGGAAGCTTAATGATAAATGCCGAACCTTTTCCGACTTCGCTTTGGACGTCTATTTTTCCTTTGTGTCTCTGAACGATGCCGTAGCTGATGGACAGTCCGAGGCCCGTTCCCTTCCCCACCTCTTTGGTCGAGAAAAAGGGCTCGAAAAGATTCTTCATGTCTTCCTCTCTGATCCCCTGTCCTGTGTCTCTAATGCTGATTTCGATCTGGTCCTCTGCCTTAATATTTGTCGTTTCCAGGATCAGGGTTCCGTTGCCGTCCATGGCTTCGGCGGCGTTAAGGATGATGTTGGTGAACAGCTGTTGAAGCTGCGCTCCATCGGCTGTGATTCTTTTCAAATCCGGAAAATACTTCTTTTCAACTCTGATGTTTTGAAAAAGGGCCTGGCTTTCCATCAGGGAGAGTGAATTGTCCAGGAGTTCGTTGATGTCAATGTTTGACATCTCAGGATTTTTAGGCCGTGCAAAGTCGAGCAATCCTCTGACGATGTTCTTGCAGCGGGTTGTTTCTCTGATGACTTTTTTCAGATTCTCCGAGGTCTGGCTATTTTTTTCTGCATCCTCCAGAATGAGATGGCTGTACATCAGGATACCGCCTAAGGGATTGTTGATTTCGTGGGCCACTCCAGCGGCTAATTGTCCTAAGGAGGCAAGTTTTTCAGATTGGATGAGGTGGGCCTGCATTTCCTTGATTTCATGCGTACGGTCCTCGACTTTTTTTTCTAGAGTTTTTCCCCAATCCAGGAGTTTCTCGTTAGCGATTTGCAGCTCTGACGTCATCTGGTTGAAGGACTTGGCCAGGGAACCGATTTCGTCCTGTGATTTCACATCGAGCTTGTGTGACAGATCACCTCTGGCGATTTTCTGTGTTGCATCCACGATTTTCTGAAGGGGGTGGATGATACGATTGATCGAAAAGTAAAGAATGACCAGGAGGAGGACGATAAACAGGGCTGCGATGAAAGCGAAGGTTGAAATGACGCGATTGGTTGTTTCAATGTAAGGCCTTTCCAGCATCCCGACATAGAGAATTCCGATGATTTGGCCGGTTATGTTTGTGATCGGTTCGTAGGCTGTGATGTACCAGTTATTGACGACAAAGGCCCTGTCAATCCAGGGCTTGCCTTCGATGAGCACAGCCTGGTTGACCTCCGAGGAGACGCGGGTTCCGATGGCTCTTTCCCCTTTTTCGTTGCGGACATTGGTGGAAATGCGCAGATCGTGTTGGAATATGGTTGCCGTACCTATCTCTCGTCCTTTGTACTGTTCATCCTTGTAAACCATCTCTTTGACGCGGTCGACGATTTCGGGATTCCGGTTGATCAGGATTCCTCCGTAGAGAACTCCGAGGATCGTCCCGTTGTCGTCTATGGAGGATGCGGCTCGCAGCATCATGCCGTCCTCCTCCTTGTTTTCGGGTCGAGGGGTCGCCCTTGGTGTGTCAATAAATTCAATATATGCATTTTTGACAAGTTCCTGGCTTTCCTTTAAAAGCTCCTCTCGACGGACGATTTGAGGTGCGGCATAGTCACCTTTCTGTAAGGCCTTCTTGATGAGCTCATTATTGGATTGGTCGTCTCCCAATACGGAGGGATTTCGTGTCCTGAGGATGACTTTTCCTTTGGGATCGGTCAGTGTTAGAATGTCTAAGCCGTAGCGCTCTCTCACGCGGCGGAGCCTTTGGAGGAGGATGTCCATCTCTTTATTCTTTAAAAGATCTCGATTGCCCTCCCTTGCGGCATTAAAGCTGATAATTTGCTGGACGTCTTCGAGCTCATTATTGAAAACCATCCATGCTGAGCTCAAGTCATATTTGACCTTGGCTTGAGCCTCGGTGATGATAGTGTTTTTAACCAGTCGCGACCCGAAATAGAGAGAGAATACGCCTCCAAAAAAAATGACAAAAATAAAGCTGATGATGAGTTTCGTTCTTAGGGAGAGAGGCGATAATTTCATAAACCTAGTATATAATAAATTAGGAGTATCTCCAAAAGAGTTGGTAGAATTTTAAGGATTCTAGGGGTCAAGAGGTCAGGGATTAGAGTAAAAAATAAACCCACCTACGCTTGGGGGTGTCATATAATCAAATTTTTCTGTACTGTCTTTTCCAGGGGGGCTGTTTTTGAAAGAACCGGTCGGCCAGGGTTTCGCTGAAAGTTTTATCCTGTGCTAACTGAGTGGCTATACTTCTGCAGGAAATTGTAGTTCTGCATCCGTCTGTAAGATTTGTTCTTGGAGTTCTTTGGGAAATTTTTTGAGGTCGCTTTTATTATCCATTTGTTTTATGTTCACCATCTTCCGTGTTTTTTTCTGTATTTCCCTCGTTTTCCTCTGCCTTCTTTTCTTCTGCCAGGAGAAGAATTTTCGTTGAGATAATTGCTTGTCAATTTTATTATTCCACTTAATAACATCGCACCAGTTCCGATTATATGCTGTTTTTGCGAATGGCTCCAAAAGGATGGCTTTGATTGAGGAACATCAAAAGCGACAGGTTCAGGAACAAAATCCTCCCTTTGTGTAACAGAATCTTCTTTTTCAAGAATTTGATAGATTGCATTGGTTGGGCATTCATCCATACATAGGAGGCATTCCTTGCATTTATCGTGGTCGATAACGGCTATGTTATTAAAAATTGATATTGCCTGTGTAGGACATATTGAGACACAAAAATCACAGCCAGTACATTTTTCGTCGTCAATAAATATTGTCATCTTTTGATGTTCATTTTGAACCGCAATTATTGCATCGGTATCCTAAAATACTCCTCCGCGGATTACTGCCCAATTTCTTTAAAAAACTTTTACTTAGAACGGAGGTTGATTATCTGATCCAGCGGCCTCTGCCGTATCCCATGCGGTTCAATCTTGCTAATCCGGCTCCACAGGGCCCCCTGCCGTATCGTACACCACGCAAATAAGGATTGGTGCCCACATTTCTACCAAGGCCTCTTGTGACGGCATTCCCATAGCCATAATAGCCACGATTCAACATGCCAGCACCTCGTCCCATGTAGTTTTGCCCAATCCCAGCACCTCGTCCCATGTAGTTTTGCCCGACCCCAGCACCATATCCTCCGTATCCGCGCCCAAAATTTCCTCTGCCGAAACCACCTCTGCCATAAAAGTTCGCATCATAAGTGGAATAAGAATCGAGCAGAGCTTTTTGGTCCCCTGTCAATAAGTCTCTGATCTTTTTTTCATGGAGAATTTCTTTATTTTGAATTTCACGTTCAATCTCATAAATAATATCCATTATTTTCTCC
>JAUWVG010000016.1 GCA_030617525.1 Candidatus Aminicenantota bacterium
CTTCATGTCTTCTCCCTTTTCTCGAGTATTCCAAGACAGTGTCCGAGGAAACGGTTATCAAAAAAATGCAGCAGTGTTTTTTCGAAGCTACAGCATTCATAAAGGATCAAATATTAATTGCATACGATGCGTCACTTACCGTTAAGCAGGCGGAAAATGACTCTCAGCTTCGTGATTGGATTGCAGACAGATTTTTTAAAAAAGTTGATCTGAAAGTTGCGGTTCAAATCCCCTGCCATTTGAAGATTTTGAAACAAGATAAATCCTTATACGAATTTGTTCGACTGCTGCCCCTTAAAAGTGTTGTTGAATTGAAGTCAACCTGTTGCGGTTTTGGTGGAAGCAAGGGATTCGAGAAAAAATGGGCAAAACATGCAGAAAAAATCGGTCAATCTTTGTTAGAAGAAATTCTGACCGCTAGACCGGATGTCATCGTTTCTCCATGCATCACATGGCGTTTTCAAATTCGCAATTTATTGAGCGAAAAGACTTTATTTTCCGAATCTGAGGATCTTCATAATCTTATCTTCTCAAAAAACGCCCATTCGAATAAAATCTTAGTCGTGCATCCTCTAATTCTTGCTTCTCAAATGCTCAAATGAAGTATTCATAAAAAATGCCGATGTTTTTTCTAAAACGGCAACCTTGACTCGTGAATAATCCAGGTTAAATGAATTAGAGCTTCGATCTTTGAGTTTCTAGATCATTTCCAGTTTGACAAAGTCTTTGTATTGTCTTAATATATAAATCTACTATCGTCTTCGAATTCTAGAGACAGTCTCCAATACAAAAATGAATATGGCCTGAAGATTGCTTATCATAAATGAACGGATTAGCATAAAATTTAGGGCAGGTGGCGAAATTGGCATACGCGCTAGGCTTAGGACCTAGTTCCTGATAAAGGAGTGCGGGTTCGAGTCCCGCTCTGCCCATTCTCAAATTACTCAATCGATTAGAGGAAACACAATGGAAAAAGGCAAAGACAATATACGCAAACTCAGCCAGTGCAAAATGGAAGTCGATATAGAAATTCCAGCCGCAATAGTACAGAAAGAGTTTAAAAATACAATTCAACGCTTTTCCCAAACCGCAAAAATTAAGGGATTCAGACCAGGAAAAGTTCCGGCAGATATAATCAAGAGCAAGTACTCCCAAGATATAAAAGATTCAATAATCAACAATCTTGTCCCGGAAGCTGTCACGAAAGAACTTCGAGCCCACGATGTGAAACCAGTTGGCTCTCCAGTCGTGACGGAGCTTTTTTTTGAGGAAGACCAGCCAATCAAATTCAAAGCTCAGTTCGAAATATGGCCTGAGTTTGAACTCCCAGAATATAAAAATATCAAAGTGAACAGAAAGAAAATATCAGTGACGGCCAATGATGTGAAAACGACTCTTGATGATCTTCAGAAAAGATCTGCTCAATACATCCCCACGGAAGAGAGAGGAGTTGTTGATGGAGATTATATTGTTACAGAAATTACAAGCCAGGATATTGGAACAAAAAAAGCCCTGCCAAAGGAAAAAGTTGTGATTCTTGCCGGTCATCCTGAAAACGAAAAAGAGCTTAACGACAATTTATTGGGCCTGAAAGTTAACCAGGATAAGGATTTTTCAATAAAATATCCCAAAGATCATAAAAATAAAAAACTGGCGGGAAAAGATATCGCGTATTCTATAAAAATTGTGTCCATTAAAGAAAAAAAACTGCCAGTAATCGATGATGATTTTGCGAAGGAACTAGGGGATTTTCAGAACTTAAAAGAGCTTAAAACCCAGCTGAAAAAAGAGCTTCGTGCTTCTAAGGAGAATGTCGAAAAAAGAGATTTAGCAGAAGAGGTTGTCAAGACAATATCAGAGAAGGTGACATTCGAACTCCCAGAATTGGTTGTGGAAGAAGAGGCCTTGGCGCTTGTGCGCAGAAGTTTGTCATCTCAACCTCAACACATCCAGCAGGCTTTAACGAAGGAAGATATTGAGAAGCTCAAAGAGGAAATGAAAGAAAAAGCCAAACGGAATCTGAAGAATCATCTTCTTCTTACAAAAATTTCTGAGAAAGAAAAGCTTAAAGTGGAAGACAAAGATGTCGAAGAGGAGATGATAAATATAGCAAAGACAAACAATATCCCTTTGGATAAAGCCCAAGAAAATATCCAAAAAGATGAGCTTAGAGAAAACCTTCTCCTCAGGAAGACGGTTGACTTCCTGGTAGAAAATGCTATAATAATGGAGACATAATTTCTTATGACTTTTATCCCCTTCATTGTTGAACAAGATGGAAAAAATGAACGTGCTTATGACATATATTCGCGGCTTCTAAAAGACAATATTATCTTCATTGGATCTGAAATCGATGATAATCTCGCAAATTCGGTCATTGCACAAATGCTCTATCTCGATGTTGAAAATAAAAAAAAGGAAATCTCGCTCTATATCAATTCCCCAGGAGGCAATATCACTTCTGGATTAGCGATATACGATACAATGCAGTTTATTCGATCAGAAATAACAACTATTTGTGTGGGACAGGCTGCAAGTATGGCTGCTGTCCTGCTCGCAGCGGGTGCGTCAGGAAAAAGATATTCTTTGCCGAATGCGAGGATTATCATCCATCAACCTTTTGGAGGATTCCAGGGGCAGGCTTCGGATATCGCGATACAGGCGAAAGAGATACTTAGGATGAGGGAAAACATCAATAACATTCTGACTAAGCATACTAAGCAATCTAAAGCAAAGATACATTCTGATATTGAACGAGATTTCATCATGACCCCGGATCAAGCCAAAGATTATGGAATTATAGACGAAATTATTACTAACCGTGGTCAATCTTGAAATTCAGGGGAAGTCTTTTTTGAAGTATTTCTAGCAAAATAGAAAATAACCATGGATGATTTTATTAGAACTGATAACAACAAAGATGCAAAATGCAGCTTCTGTAACCGCGATCAATTTATAGTCAAGAAACTGATTGCCGGACCTGCAGGTGTCTATATATGTGATAATTGTATAGAACTGGCTCATTCTCTAATATTTATGCCAGGTTCTGATCATAAAGATTCCCAGGACATCACTGAATTTCCACGGCCTTTAGAGATTAAGAAAATTCTGGATCAATACATTGTTGGGCAGGACAAGGCGAAAAAGAAAATATCTGTCGCTGTCTACAACCATTACAAACGTGTCTCTTTGAATAACAAAGACGACGATATTGAATTGACAAAAAGCAATATCCTTCTTATCGGACCAACGGGGACAGGCAAAACCCTGATGGCCCAAACATTGGCAAAAACTCTATCTGTTCCTTTTGCCATTGCCGATGCCACAACTCTGACAGAAGCCGGATACGTCGGAGAAGATGTGGAGAACATTATTCTCAAACTCTTTCAATCTGCTCAGGGAAATATAGAAAAAGCGCAGAAGGGCATTATTTACATTGATGAAATTGATAAGATCGGCAGAAAAACTGAGGGTCCCTCTATTACGAGAGATGTCTCTGGGGAAGGTGTACAGCAGGCGTTGTTAAAAATCATTGAAGGAACAGTGGCCAACATTCCTCCTCAAGGTGGCAGGAAGCATCCTCAACAGGAATATATTCGAGTTGACACAACCAATATTTTATTTATTTGCGGAGGAGCGTTTATAGGTCTGGATAAAATCATTCTCCAAAGATTGGGAAAATCAGCCGTGGGATTCAAGCCGACTCTGGAAAAACATGTTTTGTATGAAAAAGAAAAAGTTTACGAGCAAGCAGTGTCCCAAGATCTGGTCAAGTATGGTTTAATTCCTGAGTTAGTCGGGCGGATTCCTGTTGTGGCCACGTTTTCGGATTTGAGTGTCACGGACCTGGTTGACATATTAACAAAACCAAAAAATGCAATTATTAAGCAGTACCAAAAGCTCTTTGAAACGGAAGGTGTTCGACTCGAGTTTACAAGGGAAGCCCTGCGTACGATCGCAACAAAATCCATGGATAACAGCCTGGGAGCGAGAGGTTTACGGGGAATTATAGAAGATCTTATGGTGGACATTATGTTCCATCTGCCAACATCAAAAAAGGCTCCGGCACTCAAAATTACCAAAAAGATGGTTGAAGAGTCTGAATTGAAGTTTCAAAACTTAAAGTTTGCGGTAGGAGAGTAAATATGGCATCCAATGAGAATGCAGAAAATATTAAAAATATTTCTCTAATCCCTCTGAGAGATCTGGTTATTTTCCCCTCGACTCTTGTCCCGTTCATCATCGGAAGATCCTCCTCTATCGAAGCTTTGGATAAAGCCTTAGAAAAAGACAAGATGATTTTCCTTTCCGCCCAGATGGATGCCTCGATCGATAATCCTCATCCCAAGGATGTGTATTCTATGGGAGTGATTGCAAAAATCATTCGCTCGGTCAAAATAGACGACAAAAATATCAAAGTTATAGTTGAGGGCAAAAAAAGAGCTCGTATCCTGGAATATCTCAGCACCTATCCTCATTATCAAATCCTGGCGAAGGAGATTAACGAAATTGAAAATGACAGCCCGGAAGTCAGAGAAATATTGAAAACGGTGCTGTCTCTATTTGAAGATTATCTTAAACTCAGCCAGCATGCCAATTTTGAATCTATTATTCCTGCGTTGAATGAAAATTCCCCAAACAGAATAGCTGATATTATCGTTTCGCATCTCTACCTGCCGCTCGAGGAGAAGCAGAATTTTCTAGAAACAATAAACACTCTTGAAAGAATTCAGCGGTTAAAATATGTCCTGGAAAATGAAATATTCAAAATTCATACGAAGCTCAAAAAGGAGGGGAAAAAACCTCGTCGAAGAATCCCTGTCAGAGATGTTGGGCAGAAAGTGTTACCTTCAGGTTTTAATTTTAAAAAGGAAGACCAACCTAATGAGATTGCTGAGTTGAAGGAAAAGCTGACGAATGCCAAGATGCCAAAAGATGCAGAAGAAAAAGCCAATAAAGAGATTGAGAGACTGGAATCTATGCCCCCCATGTCTGCGGAAGCAACGGTCTGTCGAAATTATTTGGATTGGCTCATTTCATTACCATGGACCAAAAAATCAAGAGAGAAACGAAATATCGAGGAAGCCGAAAGGATTCTTAATGATGATCATCATGGACTGGAGAAAGTCAAAGAGCGGATTTTAGAGTATCTGTCCATACGCCAACTGGTGAAAAATCCAAAAGGTGTCATACTTGGATTTATCGGTCCACCAGGAGTGGGAAAGACCTCGTTAGGTGCATCCATTGCGAGGGCAACAAACAGAAAGTTTGTGCGTTTGTCGCTCGGCGGGGTTCGAGATGAAGCTGAAATCAGAGGACATAGAAGAACATACATTGGTGCCTATCCCGGTCGAATTATACAGATGCTTAAAAAAGCAGGCACGAAAAATCCTGTGTTCCTTTTAGATGAAGTGGACAAAATGAGTGTTGATTTCAGGGGTGATCCAGCATCTGCTCTGATGGAAGTCCTCGATCCTGAACAGAATCACTGTTTTTTAGACCATTTTATAGACACAGAATTTGATCTTTCTAATGTGATGTTTATTGTGACGGCCAACATGCAAGAACCGATACCGCGTCCGCTGATAGATCGGATGGAAATCATTCGAATTCCTGGCTATACAGAAGAAGAGAAGCTCCAGATCGTTAAAAAATTCCTTTTGCCCAAACAGATAAAAGCTCATGGTCTTAAAGAAGATAATTTGAAGCTCACCGATAGGACGATTAAAAAACTTATCCGTGAGTACACACGAGAAGCAGGTGTGAGAAATATCGAACGGGAAATCACTTCTCTCTGTCGAAAAGTTGTAAAAAAGGTCGTTACCAAAGACAAAAGCTATAAAGAAACTATCACTCCTAAAAATATTGAAAAATATCTGGGGATTCCAAGGTTTCGCAGATTTAGTATTGATAAAAGAGATGAGATTGGTGTAGCCATTGGGATGGCCTGGACAGAGTTTGGAGGTGAGCTTCTGACTTTCGAAGTAATGAAAACTTTTGGAAAGGGCAGATTAACCTTAACCGGACAACTTGGTGAAATTATGCAGGAATCGGCTCAAGCCGCTTTCAGTTATGTGAGAGGAAAGACGTTTGAGTTGAATATCGCTACAGACTTGCACAAAAACTTCGATATCCATATTCATGTTCCGGAAGGTGGAACCCCGAAAGAAGGACCTTCTGCAGGTATTACACTTGCGACATCAATCCTCTCATTGCTTACGGGAATACCTGTTTCAAAAAAAGTGGCGATGAGTGGAGAGATTACTTTAAAAGGGAAAGTCCTTCCTGTTGGTGGAATTAAAGAAAAACTCCTTGCTGCACATCGAGAGGGTGTTAAAGAGGCCATTCTTCCTCTTGACAACAAAGCGGATTTAAAAGACCTTCCGAAAATTATCAAAGATGATATGAACATCCATTTTGTCGAACACATGGATGATGTCCTTAAGATTGCTTTGACCAAGGATATATCTGAAGTCCTGAATAAAGAAAAAGAATCACTGTCTGAGGAAGAACCTCAGAAACCTCCTGTGACGCATTGATCAAAAAAAGTCAAAATCCTGGGAGGCCAGTTGTTTTAAGAATAAACCACATGTGAGGTATTAAAATGAAAGAGTTCAATTTAGTCGATCTAGAAGAAAAAAATCTTAAAGATCTTGTCAGCACTGCCAAGGAGATCGGACTTACGAAAGAGGACATTCAAGATACGAAGAAACAGAATCTTATTTTTAAGGTACTAGAAGCACAAGCTAAAAAAAACGGACAGCTGTTTTCTGAAGGTGTGCTGGAGTGTTTAGAAGATGGATTTGGGTTTTTACGTGCTCCAGAATTCAGTTACCTTCCCAGCCAGGATGATATCTATGTTTCGCCTTCCCAAATCAGGAAATTTCAGCTTCGAACGGGTGATACGATTTCTGGTATTGTGCGACCTCCAAAAGATGGGGAAAAATACTTTGCTTTAATAAAAATCGAAGCGATCAATTTTATGCATCCTGATGTTGTCTTTACAAATAGGAGAAACGTCCATTTTGATAGTTTGACTCCTCTGTATCCTTTTGAAAAGATCGTGCTTGAAGATGGCCAGCCCAAAAACTTGAGCGCCCGCGTAATGGATCTTATGACTCCAATAGGAAAGGGCCAAAGGGGTCTTATCGTTTCTCCACCCCGTGCCGGAAAAACAATGCTTTTAAAAACCATCGCCAAGTCTATTGAGAAGAACCATCCGGAGATCTTCGTGATTGTTCTGTTGGTAGCGGAGCGGCCTGAAGAAGTGACAGATTTCCAGAGAAGCATAGAAGGTGAAGTCGTGGCATCAACTTTTGATGAGCCTCCCATACGAAATACGCAGGTGGCCAATATTGTGTTGGAAAAGGCGAAAAGACTTGTTGAACTTGGAAGGGACGTCGCTATCTTGCTCGATAGTGTTACCCGGTTGGCACGAGCTCATAATGCGATTATTCCTCCTTCAGGTAAAGTTCTGTCCGGAGGAATCGACGCAAACGCCTTGAATAAGCCAAAGAAGTTTTTTGGATCGGCACGAAAAATCGAAGAGGGGGGAAGTCTCACCATCATGGCCACTGCCTTGATCGACACAGGAAGCCGCATGGATGACGTCATTTTCGAGGAGTTTAAAGGAACCGGAAATATGGAAATCAATCTTGACAGGAGGTTGGTTGATAAGAGAATGTTTCCGGCCATCGATATCAAACGTTCCGGCACACGAAAAGAAGAACTTTTAGTTCCAGATAAAGACTTAAATAGGATCTGGGTATTGAGAAAAGTACTCAGTCAGTTGAACGAAGTCGAAGCCATGGAGCTCTTGCTGGATAAAATGGGGCGAACAAAAACGAACACAAATTTCCTGGATGCCATGAGCAAGGGGTAATCACTCAGGCTTTAATATATTTCTCCAAATTAATCTGACGAGGTGGAAGCGCTCCACTCGGATTTTTAACGCCATTCCCTCGTTGTTCCTCTCGGCACTTCCGTAACTCCGCGCGTAAACCTTGCTCACTAAAGAGGGAATTTCCAAGAAGACGCGTACCACTTTTGTTGAAATCTCCCATGCTCAGACATACTCAGTGGCCGACACAGTCGGCTTCCCTCGACGAACAAAACTCGGTAAGGCTAAATCCTCGGATGTCGCTTTTTCCATCCTCTTCAGATTTTTTCGGTTGTAGAGAATTTTGAGTATTTAATTTCTAGTCAACCTTTTTGTTTTGCTAGCGTCTTATATATAAATGCCAATTGCATACAAATAGGAGAAATTGGAATGATTCTTTTGTCCCGTGCTGAAGAAATAATCCTTCTTTCTGTCTATAAATGTGGCAAGAATGCCTATGGAGTCACAATAAGAGAACAGATCCATAAGGACATCAATCGATACTGGTCATTCGGTGTCATATACAAAACTCTAAAAAAGATGAAAAACAAGGGTTTTGTTAAAAAAAATCAGAGCTCTCCGATTTCAGAACGGGGTGGAAGAAGCCGGTATTATTATGAAGTCTCTCCAAAAGGTTTAGCAGCAATGGAAGAGATTTCCTGCCTCCATTCGTCTATCTGGGAAGGGATCCCGAATCTAAAACTAGAAAAAAAGGTTAAATAGATGATAGACAAAAAAGATAAATTTCCTCTCGTCCCAACCACTCTCCTCAAACTTTTTCTCAAAGGAGAAGAGTTTCATGAGTTTTCTGACGATATTGGTGAGGTCTACAGGCAGCTTCTGCAGAGTGGGCCGAAATGGAAAGCAAAATCCTGGTATTTTTTCAGAATTCTTGAATCAATCCCTAGAATTTTTGCGGATATTTTGTATTGGAGGTTTGTCATGCTTATAAACTACTTGAAAATCGCATTACGAAATTTTAAGAGGCATAAAGGGTACACCTTTCTCAATATCTCCGGATTTGCTCTTGGAATGGCGTGCTGTCTTATCATCTTTCTTTATGTCCGTCATGAAACAAGTTTTGACACATATCACAAAGATGTTGAGAGAATTTACCGAATTTCACAGGACATCCGCACCGGTACGTCCAACCGTCTTTTTGCTCCTGTTTCTCCTATGGTGAGTCCGACTTTAAAAGCCGATTATCCTCAAGTCGAGCAGTCCGTGCGGGTGTTGCCGACCGGAAGCCGGCTGGTTAAAAAAGAAGAGCTTGTCTTTTATGAGGACCGGTTCATGTATGCAGACAAAGACGTGTTTGAAATATTCAGCATCCCATTTCTTAGGGGATCTCCTCAAGATGCACTGGCCCGTCCTCAAACTGTAGTCATTTCTCAAAGAATTGCGCAGAAATACTTCTCCGGCGAAAATCCATTGGGAAAAACGCTTGAGATCAACAGGGAAGAGTATGAAATCACGGGTGTCGCAGTCAATTCTCCTAAAAATACTCACTTGAAGTATGATTTTATCTCTTCTTTAGAGACTCTGGCTGACTGGAGTGAGATGTCAAACTGGTATTCGACAATGTTTTATACATACTTAAAAGTCCAACCAAATGTGAATATTGAAGAATTTTCCAAACAGGTCAGTCATGTCGCCGATAAATATGTTGGAGAGAGGTTGGCCACGAGTGGCACGACCTATTCTTACTTTCTCCAACCGCTTTCCAGTATCCATCTTCAATCAAAAATTAATTATGACATCGAACCTCCAGGGAATCTTCTCTATGTTAAAATCTTTGCTATTGTTGGTTTATTTATTATCCTTATTGCCGGATTAAACTTCATAAATCTGGCGACGGCACGTGCGGCAAACCGGTCTAAAGAAGTGGGTCTGCGCAAGGTCGTAGGAGCGCAAAGGCTTCAGCTTATCGGCCAGTTTCTTGGGGAGTCGCTCTTGATGGCGATCCTTTCATTGGGCTTGGCTTTAGTTTTAGCCTGGCTTGTGATTCCTCTTTTAAACAATCTGATAGGAATCTCTCTGAGCTTTGCAGAGTTGTTGCAACCGTTTGTTTTGATTGTCCTTTTAGGGGGAGCAGCCCTGCTGGGCATGATCGCTGGTCTTTACCCGGCATTTGTGCTGTCATCGTTCAAACCAGCGACAACTCTAAAAGGAGTTTTGAGTGGAAGATCTCGCAGTTTTAGTCTACGGACAATTCTTGTGATAGTCCAGTTTACGATATCCGTATTCTTAATCATCGGTACATTGATGATGTCCAAACAATTCAACTACATGAGAAGTCAGGATCTGGGCTTTGAAAAAGATCAGAAACTTGTTCTTCCTTTACGTGGAGGAATTGATGTCCAAGAGAACTTTGAATCCGTTAAAGATGTTTTTTCCAAACACTCCTCCATATCCGGAGTCACGGTGTCCTCAAGTGTTCCAGGGCGGGGTCTCTCCAATTTCAGTATAAGACTGGTTGGGGAGGAGGACGCAAAAAAGCAGGATATGTTCCATTTGCACTTTGATTCAGATTTTATCCCAAACTATGGCATCGAAGTGGTTGCGGGACGACAATTCATGAAAGAATTGAATACGGATTTTATGGGTGCCTTTCTCATCAATGAAGCTGCAGTCAAAGCTTTTGGCTGGACAAGTCCAGAAGAGGCGCTTGGAAAACGTCTTCAAACGGGATATGGAGGCCGGGTTAATCCCATTATCGGAGTGACGAAAAATTTCCATTACCGTGGACTCCAGACAGAAGTAGAGCCCTTGGTGATGGAGTTTCTGCCGTGGTCGTTTAGGTATCTCACTATCTCGATGGGGACCTTAAATTTGAAAGAAACCATGACTTTTGTCGAATCCCAGTGGAAAACACTGTTCCCTGAAAATCCTTTCGAAAGCTTCTTCTTGGACATAGAATTTAATAGGCAGTACAAAGCGGATGAGCAGGCCGGAAGCATTTTCAGTGTGTTTACACTTCTGGGATTGTTTATTGCCTGCCTGGGACTCTTTGGATTGGCTTCATTTATGGCTGAAACTCGGTCAAGAGAGATCGGCATACGAAAAGTGTTAGGAGCTTCCACTCCAGGACTTGTGTTCATGATGACCAAACAGTTCACAAAATGGGTGATTCTGGCAAACGGTGTGGCCTGGCCGATTGCGTATGTTTTTGTGAACAGATGGCTGAAGAACTTTGCCTACAGAAGCAATATGGGAATAGAAATATTTGTTCTGGCGGGAGCTATTGCACTGTTTATCGCCATATTGACCATCAGTTTCCAGTCCATTAAAGCGGCTATGTCTAACCCTGTGGATGCCCTGAAGTATGAATAAGAAAAAGGATTCTAGGGTTCTAGGATTCAAGGATTCTAGTGTTCTGAACACCTCGGTTCGTGAATTATCCAGGATGCATTGATTTTCAAGTGCACAACAATGGAGCGTTAATAATGATTCCAGATTTTTTCATATTTTGATACAATCTTTTTGATTCAAGGCGCAATAAGGAGAAGGTCCTGTGAAAAGAGAGCTTCTTGTTTATATTCTTTTATTATCCTTTGGATTCACTATGATGAGTTGCGGGGAAAATCAGGAGTCAATTATGGGAGATAGCGAAAGTATGGACATTCAGGCTAATATTCTTTTTTTCTATTATAAGAATCTGGATGATGCCCAGAGGTTTTATGAAGACATTTTAGGTTTAGAGGTTGTCCTGGACTACGGATTCGCAAAAGTATTTAGGATTTCTCAGACATTGTTTTTAGGCATCGTCGATGAACAAAAGGGGATGCATGATGCGGATGAACCGAAAACCGTCACACTGTCTTTTGTCACCAATGAGATTGATGAGTGGTATGATTATCTTTCAGCTCAAGGTGTGGACATGCGTGGACCGGTAAAAGATGCTTCGCGGCATCCCACAAGAGGATTTGTTGCCTATGACCCTGAAGGATATTATCTGGAATTTGAGCGTTTTCTGGACCATCCTCAAAATGAAATATTTCTAGAAAAAATTTCCCAAACAAATGCGCTCTATCCTACAGAAGGACAAAAAACTTCAAGACCCGATAACTTGGGAATACTAGGAAATATTGTATGGCTCTATTACAAAAATCTCGAAGATGCCCAATTATTTTATCAAAATGTGTTTGGGTTCGATCTCCTCGTCGACCAGGGATTTGCCAAGGTTTACACATGCTCCCCGACGGCCTTTGTCGGGCTTGTCGATGAATCTCAGGGGCTTCACCATTTTTCCGAAGAAAAATCCGTGACGATTTCTTTTATCTCTGAACAGATTGAAAGCTGGTACAAACATATGATAGAGCAGGGACTCGAAATACGCGAACCTTTGAGTCAATCAGAGACAATCCCTGTAAAGGCCTTTGTGACCTATGATATTGCGGGATATTTTTTAGAGTTTGACTGGTTTCCCGAACATGAAAAAAATACAAAACTCTTAAGTTTGATTAGATAAAAGACACTTTAGGATGGTACTAAGGGAAGGAAGCGTCACCATTTCTGTGATTTTTATTTATAGAACTCGATATTAAATTCGCGGAAATGGGGATGATAACCTAAGGGGAAATCTGCTTGAAGAGCCAGTGAAGAAACGTCAAAGTATAGACTGCAAGAAGAACCCAGACCAAAATCGAGAATGTTTCATTCAATCGTTTGAAAAAAGGGGATCGCACTGTCCTTTTTCGATTCATTTTCGAAATGACAACAAACAGCACCAAACCCAGGAGCAAATACAGCCATTTTCGCATCAGATAACACAATCCTTATTGACCACTCTTAGGCGGTCTAGGGGGATTTCTTTGCCTTTAGGGCACTCTTTATCCTTGTTGGAGTCATGGGGAGCATTGACATCCGTACACCTACAGCATCATGGACAGCGTTGGCTATCACTGCCCCCATCGATGTAATCGCCGGCTCTCCACACCCTTGAGGAGGCATTTCGGGATTGTCCACAAGGACAGTCTCTATCTTAGGTATCCAGGAAATACGGGGAATCTCATAGGTGTCAAAGTTTTCATCTTTAACCTTGCCGCCTTGAAAATGAATTTCTTCTGTGAGGCAGTATCCAAGGCCCATGGTGAGACAGCTTTCAATCTGCATTCTCACACCTTCAGGATTGATGACTTCACCCGTATCCTGAGCACAGACTAAACGTTCTACACGGATCTCACCATTGTCCTCATTGACATGGACTTGGGCCATGGTTGCCAGGTATGTCCCTAAATAATCGGTACAGGCTATTCCAAAACCGTTGCCGCTTGGGGCTTTCGAAAAGGACACACCGAACTTCTCGGAAGCAGCTGTCAGAACTCTCAGCATCCGTTTATCTGTTAAGTTTTTCATCCGGAAGGACAGAGGATCCATTCCGCATTCAAACGCCAAAATATCCACATGAGATTCCATGGCAAAGACATTGGTGTTGCTCCCTGGGCCGCGCCATGCTCCGGTTCCAAAAGGATGGGGGCTTGTGCTGCCTCCGCCCCATCCTCCATAAGAGATGACTTTGTAATGAGGAATATTATAAAACGGTTGGGAGCTGCGATTGCCAGCATAGTAATTGTAATATTCCCAGTAAACAATTTCATTGTCGCTGTTGAGTCCCGACCGGATGTCGATGACAGCCGCAGGGCGGAAGGTGTCATAAAAGAATTCTTCTTTCCGGCTCCAGGCCACCTGGACCGGTTTACCTGTCAATTGGGCCAGCCGGGCGGCCTCTCCAACCTGACGCCCGCTGTTTTTTCCTCCAAAACCGCATCCCACATAAGGAGTGATGACACGGACTTTTTCTTCCGGAAATCCAATCGCTCGTGCGGCATCTCCCCGAGCTCTAAAAGGGGACTGTGTAGACGCCCAAATAGTGGCTTTGTCTCCCTCTATGACGGCCGCTGCTGTGTGGCTTTCGGATGGAGCATGCGCAACATAGTGATTAAAATAAGTTTTTTTAACATTTATTGTAGCTAGCTTTTTCCCTTCAATCACATTTCCGGATTCTGAGTCGGTGTTTCCTTCTGATGCCGAACTTTTCAAGTGTTCAAAAATGTTTGTGTTATCGACCTTGAATTCGGGCATCTCGTATTCGGCTTTTATCTCTTTTAAAGCTCTGTTTGCGATGTCCCGGTGTTTGTGGAGTACGGCCACCATATCCTTGTCCTGAATGACCTGAATCCCTGCAATTTTTTTTGCTCCTGAGGTA
The DNA here is from genome assembly GCA_030617525.1 of Candidatus Aminicenantota bacterium. GTDB lineage: Bacteria > Acidobacteriota > Aminicenantia > Aminicenantales > Aminicenantaceae > JAUWVG01. Next base: position 14,088 of record JAUWVG010000016.1, read on the forward strand.
TCCACGCTCTTTAGTACTGCACCGTGTGCCGGTGGACGTAAAATACGTGCAAACAACATTCCCGTAAGACGAATATCAATAGCAAATTTTGCATCACCTGTAACTTTCTCTCTTCCATCCAATCTATCTGTTGCTTTCCCAGAGATCGTGTGCTTTGTATAGTGCTTGATAGGAGGTTTGTTTCCGAGATGTCTCTCAATCTTTTTTCCTTGAGTGAGCTGAGAATAGGACACTTTTTTCGCGGGATTTGATTTATCAGAAATCACACCGTCCTGAACACGGAGATTATCAAGCGGTGTTTGAAGCTTTTCCGCTGCCATCTGGAATAGAACGCCTCTGGCTTCAGCTGCGGCCTGACGTAGAGGTGGCCCGAAATATTTAGTGCTTCTTGAACCAAAAGTTCCACTGTCATAGGGGCAGAGATCGGTGTCGCCCAAAATCATATCGACTGAATTCAGAGAAACATCAAGTTCCTCCGCCAGCATTTGGGTAAAAGAGGTATAAACGCCCTGTCCCATTTCAATTTTGCCACAGAAACATGTCACGCGGCCGTCTTCTCCGATTTTGAGGTAGGCATTAAAATCTTCGGGATATCCACGACGTCGATTCTGTTGAAGGGGTAAGAGGTTCCC
>JAUWVG010000025.1 GCA_030617525.1 Candidatus Aminicenantota bacterium
TGTCGTCACCAGGGAATTGGAGATAGAAACGATAAAAAATATCCGAGAAAAATTTTCTGAAGGAATTCCGCTCTTCCTCCAGGCCCAGTCCAACCTGAAATGGAGCCTGAAGCGGGGGATAAAACTCGTAGAACAGGCTACAGGCGAAAACTTAAACAATATACGATTTTCGGTTCAACTGCACAAAATATTAGGTCTTCCCTAGCTTTTCGAATACCTCTCCGAAAGAACTCCTCCATCTCTATCACCTTAAAAATGAAGATATACCAGAAATCCAAGGATAGAAATAATCAGAGAGAAAAAAGAATTTTTATTGATAGGTCTGTCTATCTTCATCAAAAAATCGATAAATCGAAAATGACTCACCTTGAGAGACAAGTTGAAAATATTGATCATGATCCTGAATCCAATTCAGCTCAATCGGCCAGGGTTCTTGAACAAACACAAGATCAACTTGTTTTAACCTTAGGTTTTGCAGCCAAATTTGAAAATCGGCTTTTGCGCCTCGCAATCCTCTATTGGTCCGACTCGAATAAATTCCCGGCTCACTAATGGGGACATAAACGACTCGATTTTGCAGCCGCCGCCCGAAAAGGGGATAATAGAACCAGTTATGACCGGAACTATTCCATCCTGTCGCCAATGCAATCGTTGAAGGGGAATCAAGCTGATCACACCAGTTCCATCCATCAAGATACGTTCGAGGAAATTGGTGGAGATCCATATAATGAGAATAATACTCACTCCTCGTTTTCTCACGATAATTGTGAAGATAAGTCACCATTCCAAAGGCAAATAAGAAAAAAGTTGTCACAGTCAATATGTATGGCAAGCGCCGGGGACGACGAAAATATTTTAAGAACATAAATGCCAGAAAACCCATTGAGGTTATCGCAAGGATTATGAAGACGGCATTCTGTAACGGTCTTAACAAACTGAAATTCATAAAAAATATATCAACAACAATGAACAAAAACACATAAAGGCCAATACGGGGGATCCGTTTTTCCCATTTTGACAGCAAGGCAAAAGCCAATAGAGACAAGATGGCAAAAGAGGGGGCTAAGAATCAAGGAGTATCGTACGGCCAGAACCGGCGAGCTAAAACCGTATTCAAAGATGTATCTAAATAAAAGAAAAGAAGTGGAACCAGCGCAAAGAAACCCAGCAGAAGACGCCTATTGTCTCTTTCCCAAAAAAGCGAATAGACCAAAATTCCTAAAGATAGGACCGCAATTATTATATATTTTGGACCAGCGGTTCGGGGATAATCTCTTTGGTTATAACTGAACAGTATTTTCAGATTCTCTAGATCATCACGAGAATTTCCAAGTCCCTTTTCCTCAGCGATTTTTTTGACATACTCCGAACCTTTGAATACAGTCTCCCCGGCAAAAGACACTTCGTAAGGATACAAAGGATTTCCAACAGTCGCCCAATTTCTAAAATATTGATGACCTCCAATTGTCAATAAAAGCAAAAAACCCACAGGAATAATTGTAAGAAGCGAACTCTGTTTTGATCTGAAATATTTTTTTATGATGGCCAAAACGAACACAAATCCCATCAGAGCGGCCAGGTAAAAGGCCGACTGTTTGGCTCCCACTGCAAGAGCCATAGAGAGAAAGAAAAAAAAGGCATCTCCAAAGTCAAAAGATCGAAGAAATCTAAATAAAAACAGAAGGCTTCCAAGCAGCATTACACAGACAAAAATATCATTGTAGGCTGTGGTCACATATGCAAATACAAATGGGGAAAAAAGAAAAAAAACCGCCAGCAGTAAACTGAGCTTCCGGCTCAATAAAAACTCCTTCCCAAGCGAAAAGAGAATCAAAACACCAATCATCAAAATAAAAAAATTCACCCCATTAGCAAATAAATCAGAATGCCAGGGTAACATCACCCATGCCAATAAAACATGAAAATTTATGGGAAAATGGCTGTACCCATCCATTCCATGAGGCGCTGAAAATTCAACAATCCCACTATTCTGTATCCATGTTGCAGGCAGAACCAAATGATAGGTGAAGGAATCCCAGGCCAAGGGTGGCATCAGCAAACCCCGGAAAAAAGTGAAGAAAAAAATGAGCAGGACAATAAGAACAAAAGGCCAGATATGTTTCTTTTTCATCCAGGAAATAAAATCGAGAACGGCTCTAACCTCAGAACCGGAATTCTTCTCTCCTCTTAATATCAGATGTGCAGCAACAGCCATGGATAAGCACAAGATGGAAACGCTGTACTTATTGAACACAAAAAAAGTCGCAGTCGTCAGAAAAATCAAAATCACGACGGAAAAAGCTAGCAGTGAAGTGGATATCCAACGGATTGGAACTGATGTGTCTTTAAAAATCTTAAATGATAGTTTATAGCCAATATAGACCGGGCATATCGTCAATATGAAGAAAATGAGCAGGTTGATTATTTGCATCCACATAAATATATTGATTTGACCATAACAGTTTTATTTCTATCGCACATTCCATTTTTTCCAAAACACCGCAGCAATTGCATGTTTATAGGTTTTAAGGCGGCTGAACAACTGTTCATGCGGATGTCGTATAATCTGTTTGAGATGAGGCAGGCTGATGTAAAACTTTCTGTATGCTTTTTTCGCAAGTCGTTCCATGTCCTCTTTGGAAAGACCAGGATAATCGGGCGATCCGTTCCGTAAATGTTTCTTATTTTCCAGATCACTGCAAAAGGGAGTCCCTGGAAAGGGAATCATCAATTGGAATTGGGCCGTGTGGGGTCTCAATTCACAGGCCCAGTTCATCGTCGCATTCACCGACTCTATCGTCTCTCCAGGAAATCCAATGGCGAAATCTCCATGCACCCTGAGTTTGGCGGTTTTTGATTCCCGAAGAAAGCGGGTCATTCTGTCTTTGGTGAGACCCTTTTTGACAGACTTTAAAATTTGGTTATCGGCCGATTCGAATCCCACATGCAGGTTCCGGCAGTTCGCCTTTTTCATCAGTCTCATCGTTTCTAAAGAAAAATTACCCCGTGCATAACAGGACCAGGGGAGGCTGCATCCAGCCTTGAGCTTCGCTTCTGAAAATTCAGCTGCACGCTCTTCAGGGAATGTGTCATCTTGAATCATTACCGACCGCACATTAGATATATTTTTTTCAATATACAAAAACTCCTCAATTACGTTATCAATCGACCGTGTATTGTAATTGGAGCCCTTTATAAAAGTATGCACCCACAAACAATACGTGCACAGCCCCCATATACACCCGCGCCCCGTCATGATATCGACAAAAGGATGCAGTTCGGAAGGGGAATTATAATATTTGAAATCGAGATGTCGGTGGAAAAATTCACTGACAAAAGGTATTTTATCCAAATCACTCGAATCGAGATTTGCCCGGGGTGGATTCATAGAAATTTTTCCGTTTTTCTGTATTACAAAATTTTCGATGGATTCGGGTGATCGGCCGCGCAAAAACTCAAGAACGGGATATTCAAATTCCCCATATATCCCATATTTGATTTGCCGGTCCAAAGATAAAGTCTTTTTCGGATCAATGGAAAAATAAGGTCCGACAAGAATAATTTCACAGGCATGTTTTTTTAATAGTGCTGAGGTCAACTCAAGATCATTTTGCTCGCTTTTTTGACCGGTATAAATGAGCATTAAATCCGGTTTATAATCCCAAACGATCCTTTTCGTCTCGTCATGCGAAAGACCGTAAGAAGGAGAATCGATGAGTTTAACCTGAAATCCTTCTTTTTCCAGAAGGGCACCACAGTATCCTAGCCAAATCGGGAACCATTGCGTAGCCGACAAAGAAACAAAATCACATCTTCCATTGCGCATATAGTTAGGAAGGTATGGGGGGGATAGTAACAAAACTTTTAGCTTTCTATTTTTCATTTGAGTGCTACAATTCTGGTCAGAGGGGCCCATCCTCTGGGATATTTTTTCTTCCCGAACATGCGGTCAGAAAACGAAGACAGCCCAAACCAGTGAAATGAAATACTCACCTCACTAAATCCGATTTTTTTAAGCAGCGAACATATCAGATCGGACTGAATACCGTTTTGATGAAACTCAGAACAGTCGTAAAGATTTTCAGAAATGGTTTCAAAACTCTCCAAGTATCTCTTTTTTGCATTATGGACTTTTCGGTAAATTTTCATCATTATCTTAAAACGAGAATAAAAAGAAATATCCATATCATGATCAGAATAAAAAATTCCTCCTGCTTTCAGAATTCGATAAACTTCTCCGCACACTCTCTCGAAAGAATGGCAGTGATGTAAAAAGGCAAAAGCTCCAACCACATCAATCTGATTATCCTGGATAGGAATGAAATCCGAATCAGCTGCAATTTTTTTCAACTGCGGGTCCTCGATACCGCGGAGTATTAAATATGAAATATCAATCGCATATCTCTGCTTAAAAAGATGAGCTGCAACCTGCGAGACAAATCCATTTCCGCAGCCAAGATCCAAAATGGATTCTGAATCACCTTGAGTCGAAACCTCCTTCAATTGTTCCTCTACATAAGCATATAACGGTTCCGTTCTCCGTCCATCCAATTTTTCATAACTTGAACCGACAATGTCATAAAACTCCTTGTTGGCCTTTTTCACCTGCTCTTCTGATGTTTTCATTCTTACTTTAAAAGCTGATTTTCTTTATAATATTTTATCGCATGTCTGACGGCATTTTCGAGACTTTGCTGGGGGCTCCATCCTAACTTATCCCGAGCTTTTATGGAATTGAAATATTTAAACCTGAAGACTTCCTTAACTATCTGGGAACTTAAAAGATTAACATTTTCCTGCGAAACACTCGAAAAAAATTCTAATATGCTCCCAGCCATGAGAAAAGGAAGATAACCCCACTTCGGCAATACAAAATGAGGGGGGTTAACGTTTAACGTTTTTGCTATCCTTCGAAGTAACTCCCGATACAACAGATTTTCAGAACAAAAAATGTAGCGCTCTCCAGGTTCACCCTTTTCCGCCAATAACAGCAGCCCGTCCACCAGATCATCAACAGCAACATAACTTGTGCCGCCCGGCGGTACGAATTTCATCTTGCCTTCATGAAGACTTTTAATGCTTGCACCAGAGTTTAACTTGCGGTCCCCCTGTCCATAGACAGTGGCAATGTTCGCGATTGAAGCGTTTAAACCTTTTTCCACATAATTCAATACTTCTTTCTCGGCAAGGGCCTTTGTATACGCGTAAATATTGTTTTTCTTCAGCAGGGGATACCGTGATTCATCAAGGACTTGATCTTGATTTTTCGCATATCCAAAGACGGCGCACGCACTCAAATGAACAAACCTGGATACACCTCCTCGAAAAGCAGCTTCCAGCATATTCCGAGTCCCATCCACATTGATTTGATAGGCCTTCGTATAATTCTTTTTATGAAAAGAAACAAATGCAGCGCAATGAAAAACAAGATCACAAGTTTTCATGGTTTCAGTAAATGAACCGATGTCTAATACATCCCCTTTGATCACCTTAATATTTTTGTTTGATTCAACGGCCGTATTCCGCACCAAAACAAAGATATTATTTTGTTCGACTGACAAGCGTTTTATTAAATTTGATCCGACAAAACCCGCAGCACCTGAAACGAAAATGTTCATTTCAAAATCTTTTCACTCGATAGACAAATCTCGAGACAAGCAAAAAAAGTGTTCCCCTGATTTTGCTCAGCTTTTTGCTTACACATTTTTCTCATCAGAAACAAAAACATCTGCATGGTCGACAGGAAATTCTTTTTTTTCATTCAGATTCAAAATGTATTTGTTGATAAAGTCCTTATCTGTAGCACACAAACACTTTTGCCAATAACTTTTGAAATAAATATTTTTCAGCCCTTCGGATCGGATTTCCGCCAGGCTCTGTTCAAATGTATTCCCAAAAGAGATATGAATGTAGGGACAAGGAAGAACATCACCAAAGGGAGTTATGTAGAGAATCTCTTTGATGGCACCGCATCCCGTCTTCACATAATTGGCTTCGAAATCTATCCGGACATAAGGATATTTCCTTTTCAATTGAAAAAAATAGTTCATGTCATCATCTGTCAGAAGAATATCCCCTTGATCTTTCCAATTTCCGGCTGGAACCGCCAAGGCAACACAGAGAATCATTTTTTTCTTACAGGCCCAGTCAAAAAGCCGTTCGAGATTTTTTTCTCTGATATTTCTATGTGAAATCACCGTTCCGATTGTGACATGGGTACCGCTGTCTAAAGCGGCTTGAATCCCTTGGATCGTCTTGGCAAATGTCCCTTCCTTTTTTCTGAAAGAATCATGCTCGGCAGCATCAAGACTGTCTAAGCTGATAGTGAAGATGTCAACTCCTATTTTTTTCAGTTTTTTTGCTCTTTCGGGAGTGAGTAAAGTACCGTTTGTGGTGATAGAGATGATATTCTTATAAGGAGCAGCCGCTTTTATCAATTCCTCCAATTGGGGATAAAGTAAGGGCTCTCCTCCCTGAAAAGAAAAATTCACTGCCCCAAGCTTATTGGCTTCTTTCATCACTCGCCGATAGTCTTTAATTTGCATTCGAGGACGCTTGATCTTTTTAAAATTAACGGCAAAACAATGCTCACAATCTAAATTGCATTTGTCGGTTATATTGAAATCCACATAACGAAGAGGTTTTTGCTTCAAGACAATGATTTTGAAAAAGGTTAACGCCAGGCGAAGCATCATGACCGGTTTTCTCGGCCTGAAGGCGTAGCGAAAATTCAAAACATATTTGAGAATGGTGATTCCTCTTTTTATTTATTCCGACGCTTTGACCTTGGGATATTTGCTGGATTGTTTGTAAAAAGGAAAGGAAAGGCCATTTATTAGTAGGATGAAATTAGTGATTAAAAAAAGAGAAAGTATCGATTTCTTGCCTTTGATTGTTGATATATTTCTTCTCTGCTGCTTCATAAGCAAACTTGTTATGACCAAAGAGATGAAGAGAATTCCCACACTGACAACAACAATTTTGAGATAAACAATTCCGCTCAAAGAGAGAGAAAGCGAACACAATGCATAAAAAATGAGTATCCAAGGCATAATGATAATCTGCAAAAATTTAGTTAAAAAAATCAGTTTCCACCTGGGAAGCATATTTGGCAGCGTATAAAGATATCTTAAAAGTTCAATCTGATAGGCATTCCCTTTCCTGAATTTATGTGTGATCAACTCGTTCAAATTCGTCGGTGTCCGAGTCTCATAAACAATGGCATCTTGAATATACTTCACCTTATAGCCACGGGAATTCGCAAGAAATGAAATGTAAATATCATCGGCTACACAATCAGGGGGAAAGAAGAGCAAAAGGTTCCTTCGGAAAGCATAGCAGGGGGCGATAACAATTGAAGACGAGTGCACTTTGCTTTCCAAAATCCTGAGAACATTTTGATCGTCCCAATATTGGGTCTCCAATTTTGAACAATTCTGAGGGATGACTTGTGCCCCGATGACACCGACTTTCGGATCCTGCTGAAACCCATGAACAATTCTCTTTAACACATCCTTTTTTAGGATGGCATCCATATCGGTGCAGACAACAATATCGGAATCAACTTGCGGCAAATAGTCATTCAACTGATTGATCTTCCCTCTTTCGCTGGTTTTGACAACATGGATATAATCATGTCCGATCGTAAACCGTTGCAATTTTTTAAAAGTGTCGTCTTCTGAACCTCCATCCAGAAACACAACCTTCATTTTTTCCTTTGGATAATCCACTTTTTCAAAATTTATCACTTTGGACTCAACCAAAACTTCTTCATTATAACAGGGAACAAGAATGGTCAAGGAGGGAAAAGATGTGATTTCTTCGTAGCCATTTATCTGTTTCCCGAACAACGACAGCATGTGCAAAATAATAAGGTAGCCGCAGTAGGCATAGAAAATCAAAAAGGTCATGAGATAATAAATTGACACTGAAGTAAACATGTTTTTCTTAGTTTTTTCTTTGTTTGTACAATTTCACAAAGGAAAAATCAATCGCCTTTGGTGGTGAACCCCGAGGTGATATTATTGAAAAACTTAATGTTAACCATTGATATAACAAACATTACGTTTAATATCGACATTTTTTATGAATTATTCAGGCTGTTTATGTTTGAACAGAAGTGTGTTCCCTCTTGGATCGGATGCCAAAAACTCATAATTCTGTGAAACATATTCGATGGCATGAACATTTTTCTCTTTCAAAAACATGTCGGCGGACTTGTGCTCACGAGCATCAGTCACCAATATATAATCGGGTTGGTAGCGCTCCAAGCGGGGATTTAGAATTTGCAGAAGATCCGACGCTCCTAGACTGATGCGGCCTGTCATCAAATGGATCAATTGGGGATAATCGGAAACGATGATGTCCTCAGGTCTTGTATATTCCCGAACAAATTCCAGTGAAGCGCTGTACTCATGGTTCCTTGGATTTCTATGAATATCAATGACTGATATTGTATTCAATACAACCAGACAAACCGTTCCCAGCATAACCAAAACGGAAATAACACGTGTGGAAACAACTGGTTTTATCCTTGACAACACTCCGAGTTTTTGTGGAAAAATCCATCCTGATAGCCGCAGAAACGATGAATAAACAACCATCAAAATCAGCGGACTGAATACTATAGCCTGTCGAGCATACATGATGGGACTCAACAGAGAAAATCCAATTGTAAAAATGATAAGGAAAACCGGGATCCGCCATTCGTGTCCGACAAAAATCAGCAGCACCAAAAAGGTGGTCAGCCAGAAATTATTCCCCAGATATAATTTTGAAAACGCCCTCAACTTCTGCCAGCTTTGAAATATCACCCACTTCACGAAATCTATTGGATGGGCAGCAATATCGGAATAGATTTTATCATTGAGAATATTTTGTATGTTCGGCTGCTCGGAATAATTTTCTCGGACAATAGCAGAATTGAAGTCTCCCCACTTCGGATAAATTGATTCGAAGTATCCGGATTCAGGGACGTAGCGCAGTGTCCTGTACCAGGTATTCCGGGAATATGAGCCCTGACCATATTCAATAAATAAATTGGGAATACTCATCAGCCCAATTCCCACAAAAAAAACCATCGCTGTCTTCAATCCCCTCCTATTGCGCTCCCGAAGAAAAACAATCAACGAATTCGGCAGTAAAAACAAAACGGTCACCAACATAATCAGGATGATTCCCTCAGGACGGCTGAGCAATACGATGCCTCCGGATAATGCCATAACGGCCATCTGCAAAAAAGATTCAAAGGAATTAAAAAAAAGAGGAATCATAAGAATAGTAAAAGCTATCATTTCAAAAATGCTGATGGTTCCTAAAGAAAACAAGATAAAATGACTGGGAATCAAACAGATTGCCAAGGCTAAGATTTGGAAGGCTCTCTTCTTTTTTTCAAAAAGGGAAAAATCCTTTTTAAAAGCATATCGGCGGAAAAAATCATAGAAGGCAAACGGAAGCAGCGCCGCTAAAAAAGCCGCCATAATGTTGATGACCTGATAAGACACTCCCGTCACATAATAGAAAAAACTGGTTACATAGGGAACAAGAGGCCGCCGAGCCGCAATGGGCGGCGATTCCACTACATCTTCCAAGCTGAGTCGCGTTCCCTGCCAGAAATCTCCAATGAAATAATCGGTCACAAATCCATTCCCGGAGTATATGTTTTCTGCTAAAACATAATATTCTGGAATATCTCCCATGTGGTGAGTTGTGTTTCCTGGATAAGCCGACCACGGAATACAGCACATCCAAATTGCAAATAAAGCCGTTGATCCCCCTATCAAAATGATCTCTGCATTTTTTTTTAAAAAAGAAAAAAGATTGACATGTCTAGGGAAAAACCGCCAAAGGATCAAAAGCGGTGCCAAAAGTGCCAACCCAGCGAGAATGCGCTTAAAGACAAGAGAAAAAGGAAGCACACTTAGAATGAATGCAAACACATACAGAAACGATAAAGAAAAAACAGCAGAGGCCAGGATTCGAAAAGACAAATCATGTTTTTCTCTAATATTTTTGAAGAACAGAAGGATTATGGCATAACCTGGAACCAGGAGAGCATAAGCAATAATGCCGATTGTCCATAAAGAATGAATCATGTTGATAAGGAACAGCTTTTTCTATTTTTCCTTTATCGTGTGTAAAGATTATTATGATTCGGAGTTGATGTCAAATAGAGGAACCATGCCCGCTCGTCCTCCGATACGGATTTCTCTATCATCTTCCCAGAACTCTAAATAGAATCATGGTTTTGGAAATACTTACTACACTTTTGTTCAATTTGACATCAAATCGCCCCTCTGATATAAGCAAGAAAGCTTCTCAATAATCCATGCACAACCTTTCTAACCTGGATAATTCATAATGAGTGCAGCTTGGCTGAAAAAAAGACCGGATATACTCATTTTAACCATTTTTTTATTATCCTTTTCGATCCTGCTTGTATTTTCCCTCAACACAACTCAAGGGCGATTCATATATCCCCTTGACGACTCTTATATCCATATCAATATTGCAAAAAACGTTGCCCAACACGGCATCTGGGGGATCTCTAAAGAAGGCTTTTCTTCCCTGTCCTCATCTCTGCTTTGGACAGGTTTGCTTTCCGGTCTTAATCTTGTCTTCGGTCCCTCGCCAATTTTCCCTTTGATTTTATCGACTCTTCTTGCCTTCTTCCTGCTCAAAACCGTGTTCAAATGGCTGGACAACTGCGGCATCCCTCCGATACAGAACTTCTTCGGAATATCAGCCATCCTGTTTCTTACCCCTTTGCTCCCTCTTGTTTTTTCCGGACTTGAGCATATCCTTCATGCTCTCCTCGTTTTTTTGCTCATTTGCTCGGCTGCCAAAACTCTTTCCACACATTCAGAGTCACATTCCTGGAAATGGCTGTGGCTGGCTCCTCTTGTGGTTATGGCACGGTATGAATCCATATTTGTTATTGCCTCTGTCGCTTTTCTCTTTATCCTCAAGAAAAAAATATGGCAGCCTCTCGTTCTTTTTTTCGGGGGGACAATTCCGATAGCTCTTTTCGGATTCATTTCTCTCCGAAAGGGCTGGTTTTTCTTCCCCAATTCAGTCTACCTGAAAGGGAGAACACCTCAGTTCTCTTCTTTTGAAGGGTTTACAAACTGGCTCCTTGAACCTTGGAAAATGACGCCTGAAAACTTTCATGTTCTTCTTATTCTCGTCCTTTCGATTATTATTATTCTTCTTCTCTGGTTTAAAAAGAGAACTCTGTGGACTTTCCCGACGATTATGACATCAATCCTTTCTATGGCACTGATTCTGCATATTCAATTCGCCAAGATCGGATCGTTCTATAGATATGAGGCATATCTGATGATACCAGGTTTATTCATCATTTTTCTTGTTTTTAAAGAAATGTGGCTAAAAGATAAAAAACAAGTCTTATCCCGTTTAGAAAAAAACAAACACAAAATCCGGCGGCTTGAAATAAGCCTTATTTTATTCATTATCTTCACGGCATTGGGCATCCGCGGCATCATCTCTCTTATCGATATTCCTCAAGCCAGTAAAAACACATATGAGCAGCAGTACCAGATGGGACTCTTTTTGAAAACTTTTTATAGCACCGAAAAAATTGCGGCCAACGATATTGGGGCCATCCATTTTCTCGCGGAAATTCAATGTTTGGATCTTTGGGGGCTGAGCAGCATGGAAGTGGCCAGAGCAAAAAAACAGAATTCTTACGATGTCGAATTCATCGATTTGATCACAAAATCCCATCAGACAAAAATTGCCATTCTCTACGATCGCTGGTTCGATGCCTATGGAGGCCTCCCTTCCGAGTGGATCAAAGTGGGAGAATGGACTATCCAAAATAATGTTGTGTGTGGCGGTGAAACGGTCTCCTTTTATGCAGTGGATACTTCAGAAAAGGATCATCTCACTCAACATTTAAGGGAATTTTCCCAGAGTCTTCCCAAAGATGTTATCCAGAAAATAGGAACAGAATATTTTCAATAGCTCTTCTTTTATTCTTTTGTCCCAGTAAGAATCCTCTTGATGAGAAAATAAGCCACGGTTCCTAAAATGAGTATCAACGTAACCAAACTAACCACAAGTCCAAAATGGAAACTTCTGGGAGAATACTTGAGAGTCACCTCGTGTGTTCCTGCCGGAAGGTAGACGCCTCTTGCGCTCAGATTCACTTTTAAGATTT